>NZ_JBHJQI010000089.1:31253-33466 GCF_042262805.1 Streptomyces sp. NPDC056361 | reverse complement strand
GAGGGCGTTCCAGTCGGCCGGCGGCGCCGCCGCGTGCGCGGGGTCCCGGGATTCCCGTACGGGCCGGGTTAGCGTGCCGCCATGACCTACCGGTCGCCCTCCCCGTACGCACCCCAGCGCCGTCCCCGCCGCGCGCCGGGTCCCCGCCGCACCCGCGGCCCGCGGCTCACCCGGCGCGGCCGCCTCGCGCTGCTGCTCGGAGCCCTGCTCGCCGTGGCCGCCGCGATCTCCGTCCCGCTGTTGCTCACCCTCACCCCCGACGAACCAGCCGTCGAACAGCCCCGCGCCCTGCTCGTCCCCGAGGGCTGGCGGACCGGGCAGGTGTACACCGCCGTCGACCGGGCCCTCGGCCTGCCCGCGGGAACGGCGCGGAAGAAGGCGACCGCGCGCGGCACCGCCCTACCGCTGCCCGCCGAGGCCGGCGGCAACCCCGAGGGCTACCTCTTCCCCGCGACCTACCCGGTGCTCGCCGCCACCTCCCCCGAAGGGCTGCTGCGCTTCATGGTGGACACCGCCGGCAAGCGCTTCGGGGCCCCCAGGGTCGCCGAGGGGGCGCGGGCGCACGGACTGAGCGTCTACCAGGCGGTGATCGCGGCCAGCATCGTCCAGGCCGAGGCCGACAACCCGGAGGACATGGCCAAGGTCGCCCGGGTCGTGCACAACCGCCTCGCCCGGGGCATGGCCCTCCAGATGGACTCCACCCTCAACTACGCGCTGGGCCGCAACACCGTGGACACGACGTACGAGGACACCAGGAGCACCAGCCCGTACAACACCTACGAGCGCAAGGGCCTCCCGCCGACCCCCATCGGCAATCCGGGGGACCAGGCGCTGGACGCGGTGCTCCGCCCCGCGGACGGCGACTGGCTCTACTTCGTCACCGTCGCCCCCGGCGGCACCCGCTTCACCGCCGACTACGAGGCCCACCGGGCGAACGTGGCCGAGTTCAACGCCAACCGGAGCGCGGCAGCAGCGCAGTGAGGCACCCGGGCTCAGCCGACGGTGACGTCGGTCCGCTCGCGGGCGAGGAGGCGGCGGATGTCGGAGACGGCGGCGCGGCCGGCCCGGTTGGCGCCGATCGTCGAGGCCGACGGGCCGTAGCCGACGAGGTGGACGCGTTCGTCCCGTACCGCGCGCGTCCCCTCGACCCGGATGCCGCCGCCGGGCTCCCGCAGCCGCAGCGGGGTCAGATGGTCGATCGCCGCCCGGAAGCCGGTGGCCCAGAGGATCACGTCCACGTCGGCGGTCCGGCCGTCGTCCCAGGCCACCCCGGTCGGGGTGACGCGGTCGAACATCGGCAGGCGGTCGAGGATCCCGCGCTCGCGCGCCGCTCGGATCGCGTCGTTCAGGGGCAGTCCGGTGACCGAGACGACGCTGCGCGGGGGAAGCCCGCGCCGAACGCGCTCCTCGACGAGCGCGACGGCGGCCCGCCCCTCGGCCTCCCCGAACGGTCCCTCGCGGTAGACGGGCTCGCGCCGGGTCACCCAGAACGTCTCGGCGGCGACCTCGGCGATCTCCATCAGGTGCTGGGTTCCGGAGGCGCCGCCGCCGACGACGAGCACCCGCTTCCCGGCGAACGCCCCGGGGCCCGGGTATCCGGCGGTGTGCAGTTGGCGCCCGCGGAACGTCTCCTGGCCCGGATAGCGCGGCCAGAACGGGCGGTCCCAGGTGCCGGTGGCGTTGATCAGGGCGCGGGTCGCGTACACCCCCTCCGAGGTCTCCACCCGCAACCGCCCGCCCTCGCCCTCCCGGACGGCGGCGACGCCGACGGGCCGGTGGACCCGCAGGTCGAAGGTGCGCTCGTAGGTGTCGAAGTACGCGCCGATCACCTCCGAGGACGGCCGGGCGGGATCGGCGCCGGTCAGCTCCATGCCGGGCAGCGCGTGCATGCCGTGGACCTTGCCGTACGTGAGGGAGGGCCACCGGAACTGCCAGGCGCCGCCGGCGCGCGGGGCGTGGTCGAGGACGACGAAGTCCCGGTCCGGCTCCAGGCCGGCGCGCCGGAGGTGGAAGGCGGCCGAGAGGCCCGCCTGTCCGGCGCCGATGACGACGACGTCCACCGTGCGGGCCTCTTCGCCCCGTTCCCCGGCTGCGACCTCTGCGACCTCGAAATCGTTCACGCTTCTACCAACCGGCGCCGGGGTGCGGATCTTCCCGCCCCCCCCCCCCCCCCCCCCCCCCCCCCCCCACCCCCCCCCCCCCCCCCCCCCCCC
>NZ_JBHJQI010000089.1:0-31247 GCF_042262805.1 Streptomyces sp. NPDC056361 | reverse complement strand
CGGGGGGGGGGGTACCCCCCCCCCCCCCGGCCCCCACCACCCCGCGCCCCGCTACCCCGCAGGCAGCAGTCCGCGCGCGGCGAGCTCCGGGCGCACGCCCTCGCCGAACCAGTACGCCTCCTCCAGGTGCGGGTATCCGGAGAGCACGAAGTGCTCCACGCCCAGGTCGTGGTACTCCTCGATCCGGTCCGCGACGTCGGCGTGGCTGCCGACGAGCGCCGTCCCCGCCCCGCCCCGCACCAGGCCGACCCCCGCCCAGAGGTTCGGCGCGATCTCCAGCTTGTCCCGGTCGAGCGAGCCGCCGCGGTGGAGGGCCAGCATCCGCTGCTGGCCGACGGACTCGGTGCGGCCGAGGGCCTCCTGCGCGGCGGCGACCGTCCCGGCGTCGACGTCGGAGAGCAGCCGGTCGGCCGTCGCCCACGCCTCGCGCGCCGAGTCGCGCGAGATCGTGTGGATCCGGATCCCGAACCGGACCGTCCGGCCGCGCTCCTCCGCGAGCCCCCGGATCCAGTCGATCTTCTCCTTCACCTGCCACGGCGGCTCACCCCAGGTGAGGTAGACGTCCGCGTGCTCCGCCGCCACCGGCCCGGCCGCCTCGGACGAGCCGCCGAAGAAGACCTCGGGCAGCGGGTCCGGCGGCAGCGCCGTCAGCCCGCCGTCGATCCGGAAGTGCTCGCCGTCGAAGTCGAACGGCCGGCCGCCCCAGACGCCCCGCACCACCGAAAGGAACTCGGCCGTGCGCGCGTACCGCCGGTCGTGGTCGAGGTGGTCGCCGAACCGCCGCTGCTCGGCCGCGTCCCCACCGGTCACCACGTTGAGCAGCAGCCGTCCGCGGGTGATCCGCTGGTACGTGGCCGCCATCTGCGCCGCGAGGACCGGGGAGACCACCCCCGGCCGGAACGCCACCAGGAACTTGAGCCGCTCCGTGTGCTGGGCGAGGGCCACCGTGGTCAGCCACGCGTCCTCGCACCACGTCCCGGTCGGTGTCAGCACCGCCTCGAACCCCAGCCGCTCGGCGGCCTTCGCGATCTGGACCAGGTAGTCGACGTCGGGCGCGCGCACGCCGGACACGCTCCCGTTCCGGGTGATCCCCCCGTCCGCGTAGGCGTGCCGGTCGACGAGGGTCCGGCCGTCGCCGCCGGTCGGCAGGAACCAGTGCAGGTGAACGGTCATCAGGAGGCCTTTCCGTGGACGTGCCGCGACCGCCGGGGCCGAGGACCACGTGAGGGTGCGCCCCGGCGCCCGCGGGCACGGAGGGGACACGCGCGCACGGGGACCGGGACGGAGAGGAAGGGGGGGAGAGTGAGAAGGCGTCAGCGGCCGCGGCGACACGCGGCGGAGGCCACCCGGAGCAGGTCGATGTGACCACGCGAGGTGAGCAGGGCTGTACGCGACATGGCGCGAACGTAGCCGCCGCCGACCGCCGGGTCAACGGCCGTCTCGGAGCCCGGACCCGCGAGCCCGGCCGGATCGGCGGGACACGCCTAAGCTGCGATCCGGCACCGAACCCGACCCAGGAGCGCACCACATGATCGACCGTGAGCGGCAGTACCCCTACTCCGACGCCCTGGGGCCGGAGGAGTCGCCCACCCCGCACGAGCTGCTCGCACCCGTGACCGGCCTGCTCGGGACGTGGGTCGGCCGCGGCAGGGGCGAGTACCCGACGCTCGCCGAGGAGTTCACGTACGAGCAGGAGGTCACCTTCAGCCACGACGGGCGGCCTTTCCTCCACTACGAGGCGCGCGCCTGGCTGGTCGACGCGGACGGGACCCCGCTGCGCCCGGCGGCACGGGAGAGCGGCTGGTGGCGGATGAAGCCGGAGGGCGGCGTGGAGGCGCTGATCACCCAGCCGACCGGGATCGCGGAGATCATGGTCGGCCGGGCGGGGGACGGCGCGGTCGACCTGGCCACGCACACGGTCGCCCTCGCTCCTACGGCGAAGCACGTCGAGGCCACCCGGCGCCGCTATACGCTCGCGGACGACGGCACGCTCGACTTCGTCCACGACCTCGCGGCGGTCGGGCAGCCGTTGCGCCACCACCTTTCGGCACAGCTGCGACGTGAGGACGGGAAGTAGCACATGGGAGAAGAGACCGACGTCGACCCGTACCTCTGGTTGGAGGACGTGTCGGGCGAGGCCGCGCTCGCGTGGGTGGCCGAGCGGAACGCCGAGACCGCCGAGGCGCTCGCCGCCGACCCCGGCTTCGACCCGCTGAAGAAGCGGCTGCGGGAGGTGCTCGACGCCTCGGACCGCATCCCGTACACCGTCCGCCGCGGCCCGCACCTCTACAACTTCTGGCGGGACGCCGAGCACGTGCGGGGCCTGTGGCGGCGCACGACGCTGGAGCAGTACCGCAAGGACGCCCCCGAGTGGGACGTCCTCCTCGACCTCGACGCGCTCGCCGACGCCGAGGGCGAGAAGTGGGTGTGGGACGGGGCGCGGGTGCGCCGCCCCGACCACGACCTGGCGCTGATCCGGCTGTCGCGGGACGGCGGGGACGCCGTCGTGGTCCGCGAATTCGACCTCGCCACACGGGAGTTCGTCGCGGACGGGTTCCGGCTGCCGGAGGCGAAGACGCGGATCGGGTGGATCGACGCCGACACCGTCTTCGTCGGCACGGACACCGGCGACGGGGCGCTCACCGACTCCGGCTACCCGCGCCAGGTCCGCAGATGGCGGCGCGGCACCCCGGTGGCCGAGGCCGAGCTGGTCTTCGAGGCCGGGCAGGGCGACGTGTCGGCCTGGGGGCAGCACGACAGCACGCCGGGCTTCGAACGGGACTTCGTCGGCCGCTCGCTGGACTTCTTCCGCAGCGAGACCCACCTGCTCCGGCCGGACGGCACCCTGGTCCGGATCGACGTCCCGGACGACGCCCTCGCCTACGCGCACCGCGGGCACCTGATCGTCACCCTGAAGTCCGACTGGCTGGGGCAGCCCACGGGCTCCCTGCTCGCCTTCGACTTCGACGCCTTCCTGGCCGGCGACCGCACTCCCGAGGTGCTGTTCACCCCGGACGGGCGGACGGCCCTGGCCGGGCACGCCTGGACCCGCGGCCATCTGATCCTGGAGACGCTGCGGGACGTCAGCACCCGCATCGAGGTCCTCACCCCCGCCCCCGGCGGCGGATGGACCCGCGAACCGCTCGTCGGGGTCCCCGAGCTGTCCGCCGTCAGCGTGGTGGACACCGACCCGGACGTCTCCGACGAGTACTTCCTGGACGTCTCCGGCTTCCTCCAGTCGTCCTCCCTGTACCGCGGGCGGATCGGCGGCGACTCCGAGACGCTCAAGCAGGCCCCGGAACGCTTCGACACCGCCGGCCTCTCCGTGGCGCAGCACTTCGCGACCTCACGGGACGGCACCCGCGTGCCGTACTTCGTCATCGGCCCCGACCACGCCGCCACCGGCCCGGGCCCCACGCTGCTCTACGGCTACGGCGGCTTCGAGGTGTCCCTCACCCCCTATTACGGCGGGGTGACCGGCCGGGCGTGGCTGGAACAGGGCGGCACCTACGTCATCGCGAACATCCGCGGCGGCGGCGAGTACGGGCCGGACTGGCACCAGGCCGCGCTCCGCGCCGAGCGGCCGCGGGCCTTCGAGGACTTCGCGGCCGTGGCCGAGGACCTCGTCGCCCGGGGCATCACCACACCGGGCGCGCTCGGGGCGGCGGGCGGCAGCAACGGCGGGCTGCTGATGGGCGCCATGCTCACCCGCTACCCGGAGCTGTTCGGCGCGATCGTCGCCCAGGTGCCGCTGCTCGACATGACCCGCTTCCACAAGCTCCTCGCGGGCGCGTCCTGGATCGCCGAGTACGGCGACCCGGACGTCGAGGCCGACCTCCCGCACCTGCTCGACCTCTCGCCGTACCACGCGCTCGCGGCGGACCGGCCGTACCCGCCTGTCCTCCTCATGACCTCGACCCGCGACGACCGCGTCCACCCCGGCCACGCCCGGAAGACGGCGGCGCGGCTGCGTGAGCTCGGTCATCCGGTGCTCTTCCACGAGAACACCGGCGGCGGCCACGCGGGCGCGGGCGACAACGAGCAGGCCGCGCACAACAGCGCCCTGATGTACACCTTCCTGCGGCGGCACCTCACGTGACGCGGAGGGGGTGACCCGGGCCCCGGGTCACAGCCAGCCCGAGCGCTGGGCCTGGAGCGCCAGCTGGAACCGGTTCGTCGCGCCGAGCCGGGCCATCAGGACCTGGATGCGGCGGAAGAGCGTGCGGCGGCTGATGCCGAGCTCACGGGCGATGACCTCGTCGGCCGCGCCGCCCGCGAGCAGGCGCAGCAGCCGCCGGTCCGCGGGCAGCAGCCCGGCGGGCCGGGTGGTGCGGCCGTGGAAGGGCAGGGCGCTCTGCCAGGCCTGCTCGAAGAGGGCCACGAGCGCGGAGAGCAGCCCGCACGGCTGGACCACCAGCATGGTGTTGTGGACGTCCGACTCCTTGATCGACAGGGACACCATCGCGTACGCCTCGTCGATGATCACGAGCTTCACCGGCACGGACGGCAGGACCCGGGCCTGCTCCCCGGCCTCGATGCACGGCTCGATGGCCGACTCCAGGTTCCCCGGGTGCTCCAGGGACTCCCGCGAGTACACGACCCGCTGCGTCACCCCGCGGGCGAGCGTCGCCAGCGCGTCCTCGGTGGCGCCCGGCAGGGGGAAGTACGGCGGCGAGTCGAGCTGCCGGATCTGCTCGCGCGCGCTCGTCCACGCCTGACGCATCCGGAGCCCCACGGCGTCCCCGGTGACGATCTCCACGAGGTGGTCGCCGTGGGAGGCGAGCCGCTGCCGCCGGAAGGTCTCGAACGCGCCGCCGACGGTGATCCGGGACTCGTCGAGCTCGGCCGCCCGGTGCCGGCCGAGGATCTCGAGACCGGCGGCCGGCGGCACCGGCGCCACCACCTCGGGACCCCCCTCGGCGGCGCTCGCCAGACCGGCGTCGACCAGCTCCCCGTACGCCGCCGCCAGCCCCGCGCCCGTCAGACCGGCCGCGGACCCGATGGCGCCGAGCGGCGCGGGACCGAGTTCGAGGAGCCTCAGATAGACCCGGCCGGCCTCGTCACCGATCCCCAGAAGCCGGAGCGCCTCACTGAGCTTCGCGTTCGCCATGGACCGCATTATCGTCCCCCGCCACCCCCGGTGTGGCCGATCAGTGCCACTGGCGGTCCTGGGCACCCGGCGGCCGCGCGGCGCAGTACCGTCCGGATGCCACCGACCACCGGTGGCCTGGCAACTCACCCGGAAGAAGGTGCAGGACGTGGCGAAGGGTCGCAAGAACGGCCTCTACAACGGCGTCTCCGAGGAGCTTTCCGCCCTCATGAGGACCGGCTGGGCGGACACCGAGCGGCACGATCTCGAAGCCGGCGAGCAGGCCCCGCACGCGGCCCGCCGCCGCGCGGCGCTCTCCGCCCGCTTCCCCGGCGAGCGCCTGGTGATCCCGTCGGGCAACCTCAAGACCCGCTCCAACGACGACACGTACCCCTTCCGCGCGTACTCCGGCTACGTGCACATGACCGGCGACCAGGCCCGCGACTGCGCCCTCGTCCTCGAACCCCGCGCCGACGGCGGCCACGACGCCTACTGCTACCAGCTGCCCCGCGACAGCCGGGACAGCGACGAGTTCTGGATCGGCTACACGGCGGAGCTGTGGATGGGCCGCCGCCGCACCCTCGCCGAGTCCGAGGTCGTCCTCGGCCTCGCCTGCCGCGACGTCCGCTCCCTCGCCGACGACCTGGCCGCCGGCGCGGGCGTTCCCACCCGGATCGTCCGCGGCGTCGACGCCGCCCTCGAAGCCGCCGTCACCACCGACGAGGAGCGCGACACCGAACTGGACGGCACGCTCAGCGAACTCCGGCTCGTCAAGGACGCGTGGGAGATCGGCGAGATGCGCAAGGCCGTCGACTCCACCGTCCGCGGCTTCACCGACTGCGTCGGCGAGCTGTCCCGGGCCGTCGCCTCGTCCGAGCGGTGGATCGAGGGCACCTTCTTCCGCCGGGCCCGCCTGGAGGGCAACCACGTCGGATACGGCTCGATCTGCGCCGCCGGCGAGCACGCCACGATCATGCACTGGACCGACAACGACGGCCCGGTGCGCCCCGGCGACCTGCTCCTGCTCGACGCCGGCGTGGAGACCCACTCCCTCTACACCGCCGACGTCACCCGCACCCTCCCCATCAGCGGCACCTTCAGCCCCGTGCAGCGCCAGGTGTACGACGCGGTGTACGAGGCCCAGGAGGCCGGCATGGCCGCGGTGAAGCCCGGCGCCCCCTACCGCGCCTTCCACGAGGCCTCCCAGCGCCACCTGGCCGCCCGGCTGGTCGAGTGGGGCTTCATCGAGGGCCCCGTCGACCGCGCCTACGAACTCGGCCTCCAGCGCCGCTTCACCATGGCGGGCACCGGCCACATGCTCGGTCTCGACGTCCACGACTGCGCGCAGGCCCGCACCGAGGAGTACGTCGGCGGCGTCCTCGAACCGGGCATGGTCCTCACCGTCGAGCCCGGCCTGTACTTCCAGCCGGACGACCTGACCGTGCCCGAGGAGTGGCGCGGCATCGGCGTCCGGATCGAGGACGACCTCCTGGTCACCGACGACGGCCACGAGAACCTGTCGGCGGGCCTGCCGCGCTCCGCGGCCGACGTCGAGGCGTGGATGGCCCGGTTCGCCGGCTGACGCCCCGGAGGACGTCCACGGGTTTCGCCCGCGCGGAACCCGGCGTTGTCCCCGCGTTCAGGTCGCCGCCTCCTCCGGCGGCGACCTTCGGCCGGTGAGCCGCGACGCGCCGGAACAGCGGCGGAACAAGCGGCGCAGCGGCAGGAGGACCCGTGAGGCGTGCGGCGGTGGGCGTGGTCGCGGTGCTCGCCGTGACAGCCGGGGGGCTGCTCGCCGCGGCCCGCACCGGACCATCCGGACGGGGGGAACCGGCGCCGGGCCGTGCGGGGCCCGGCGCCGGCTGTACGTCGTCCGTCCCGTACGCCTCCGGCGCGGGCGGCTACGCGGGCTACCGCATCCCGGCCGTCGTGCGGACCCGGGCCGGCACCGTGCTCGCCTTCGCGGAGGGCCGGGCCGGCGGCGCCGGGGACAGCGGCGCCATCGACATCGTGGTGCGGCGGTCGGAGGACGGCGGGTGCACCTGGGGACCGCAGTCGGTCGCCGCGGACGGCGCCGGCGACACCCGCGGCAACCCCGCGCCGGTCGTCGACCCGCGCTCCGGCGACGTGGTCCTCGTCAGCTCGTACAACGGCGGGGAGGCGACGGAAGGGCGGATCCTGAGCGGAGAGGTCCCCGCCGCACGCGGCCGGCGGGTCTTCGTGCAGCGCAGCTCCGACGACGGCCGGACCTTCTCCGCGCCGCGCGAGATCACCGCGTCCGCGAAGCGACCCGAGTGGCGCTGGTACGCCACCGGCCCCGGCCACGCCCTCGCCCTGACCCGCGGCCCGCACGCCGGCCGCCTCGTCGTCCCCGCGAACCACTCCGCGCCGCCGGCCCCGGGCTCCGGGGACACCGGCCGCGAGCCCCGCCACTACGGGGCGCACGCCCTCCTCAGCGACGACGGCGGACGGACCTGGCGCCTCGGCTTCGTCGACGACACCTACGACGGCCTCGTCAACACGAACGAGTCCACCGCCGCCGAACTCCCCGACGGAACCGTCTACTTCAACTCGCGCGACCAGCTCGGCACCAGCCCGGGCAACCGGGCGGACGCCGTGTCGGCCGACGGCGGCGCCACCCTCGCGCGCCCCTTCGCACCCCAGCGCACCCTGGACGGCGTCCCCGTGGTGCAGGGCAGCCTCCTGTACGTCGGCGGGCCGAACGGCACCCTGCTCCTCTCGGCCCCCTCGGTGCCGACCGCCCGCGCGGACCCCGCCCTGTGGAGCAGTACGGACGGCGGCCGGACGTTCCGCGCGCCACTCGTCCTCTCCCGGCGGAAGGCCGCCTACTCGGACCTGGTGCGCCTGGACACGGGCACGGTCGGACTCCTCCACGAGACCGGGACCACGAGCCCCTACGGGACCGTCGAGTTCCGGCGGATCCCGATCGGCGCGGGCGGAGTGCCGGAAGTCGAGCGCTAGTTCGGGATTCGGGCGTGAGGGCGGGGCCGAAGGGGTGGAGAGTTCACCGATTCAGGTGATAGCGGTCAAGGCGAAACGTCCCTTCATTCCAGGGCGCGTCCACCCTCGACGTGACACATGGAGCCACCCTGTGGAGCGTCCGATGCAGCTGATCCCCCGTCACGACCCGTACCTCGTCGTCCGCTCGACCGACGGTGTCACCGTCGCCGCGCTCCGCGGTGAGCTCGACCTCGTCCTGGTCCGGCACCTGCGGCCCGAACTCGACGCCCTCGTGCGCGAGTCCGACGCCCTGACCGTCGACATCCGGCGCCTCACCTTCTGCGACGCCACCGGGCTCGGCCTCCTCGCCCACTGCGCCGGGCGCACGCACCGGCGCGGCACCCGCTGGCGACTCCTCTGCGACCAGCCCTGGATCCTCCGGCTCATCCGCCTGAGCGCGCTCGGCGACCTGCTCCGCCCGGAGGCCGCGCCGGAGGGGCCCGCGGCTCAGCCGGACGCCGCCTTCCCGCCGCTCCCCGGGTTCCCCGCGCCCTCCGTGGAGCCCGGGTGGTCGGGGCCCGGCGTCACGAGGCCCGTCTCGTAGGCGGCGATCACCGCCTGGGCCCGGTCGCGGAGCCGGAGCTTCGACAGGATGCGGGCCACGTGCGTCTTCACCGTCGCCTCGCTCAGCCGGAAGCGCGCGGCAAGTTCGGCGTTGCTGCGGCCGCGCGCCAGGGCCTCCAGCACCTCCAGCTCACGCGGGGTGAGGGTGGCCAGCTCGCGGTGCGGGGCCGCCGCCCGCGGCTCGGCGCCGGACACGGCGAAGCGCTCCACGAGGCGGCGCGTGATCGCCGGCGCGAGCAGGGCGTCCCCGGAACGGACCAGGCGGACGGCGGCGGTCAAGTGCTCGGGGGTGACGTCCTTGAGCAGGAAGCCGCTCGCCCCCGCGGCGAGCGCCGCGTACACGTACCGGTCCAGGTCGTAGGTGGTCAGGACCAGGATCCTCGGTGGCGTTCCCTCGTCCGCGAGGATCCGCCGCGTCGCATCGAGACCGTCGGTGCCGGGCATCCGGATGTCCATCAGGACCACGTCCGGCCGGGTCCGGCGGACCGCGGCCACCGCCTCGTCGCCGTCCGCCGCCTCCGCGACCACGTCGATCCCGTCGGCGGCGAGGATCATCCGGAACCCGGTCCGCACCAGAGCCTGGTCGTCGACGATCACCACACGCGGAGCGTCGGTCACGGTGCCTCCCACGGAATCACCGCACGGACCCGGTAACCACCGTGCGGGCGCCTGCCCGCCCGCAGCGTACCGCCGTACACCGCGAGCCGTTCCCGCAGTCCGAGCAGGCCGTGACCGCCGCCCGGCTCGGCGTCCGCCGACCGCCGCCCGCCCGTGTCGGACACCTCGACCCGCAGCCGGTCCGCCCCGTACTCCACGGTCACCGACACCCGCGCGCCCGCCGCGTGCTTCACCGCGTTCGTCAGGGCCTCCTGCACCACCCGGTACGCGGCGAGGTCCACACCGGACGGCAGCGGCACCGGAACACCCCGCACCTCCGCCTCCACCAGCACCCCCGAGGCGCGCACCCGGTCCGTCAGCTCCGTCAGGCGGTCGAGGCCCGGCTGCGGTGCGAGGTCCACGTCGGTCGCCGGATCCGGTCCGTCCGTCGCCATCGTCAGCAGCCCCATCACGTGCCGCAGCTCCGACAGGGCCGTCCGCCCCGACGCCTCGACCGCCAGCATCGCCTCCCGGGCCCGGTCGGGAGAGGCGGCGAGGACCGTGCGCGCGGCACCGGCCTGGATGGTCATCACGCTCACGTTGTGGGTGACCACGTCGTGCAGCTCCCGGGCGATCCGGGCCCGCTCCGCCTCCAGCGCCCTGCGGACCTCCTCCTCGCGCCCCGCGCGCAGTTCCCGCTCCCGCTCCCGCCACAGATGGACGCCGTGCGAGGCGAGGGCCACCGGCAGCAGGACGAGGACGGGCACCAGGCCGGCGTCCACGTCGGGCACCAGCGGGAACTCGGCGTACAGCAGCGCACCGGCGACGAGCGAGCCGAGCACGGCCTTCCGGTGCGGGCTGTACATCGCCGCGCTGTACGCCGCGACGAGCCCCGACGCGAACGTGACCGTCGTCGCGTCGTCGGCGGCGTCCCCCAGGTGCAGCAGGACCGCGGCCCCCGTCACCAGCCAGTAGACGGCGAGCGGGAAGCGGCGGCGCAGCACCAGCGGCAGCGCTGTCAGCAGCGCCGCCGCCAGCTCCCACGCCTCCACGGGGGGCAGCAGATGCTCCACGGCGGGCACGGGGCGCGGCAGCGGGGGCCCCTCCGTCGGCTGCTGCGGCAGGGGCAGTTGCCCGGGGACGCGGACCGGACTCCCCGCCAGGTCGGGCCGCAGCTCGACGTACGAGCGGTTCAGATCACCCACGATCGTGGCGACCGCGAGCGCCAGCGCCAGCAGCCCGTCGGCGGCCCACGCCCAGCGGGACAGCGGCGGCGCCCACCACGCCCGCGCCCCGCGCATCCGGCCGATGAATCCCTCGTACCCGCTCACCGGAGCAGTGTGCCAAGCGCGGGGCGGGCCGCGGATCGACCCCGAGGACCAGGGGGCCGTCCCGAGGGCGTACATCGCGCGGATGACGTGCCCGCGCCTCCGTCGGACGCGGTACGGGGTTTGGTCATCGCGGCCGACGCGCGCGCGGGGCTCCTGTTCCTAGCGTCGAGCCCGTCGTCGCACTCGATGCCGAGCCGCACCCGGACCGCGATCCGCACGGCACCGGATCCCGAGCCGCACCACCCCCGAGCCCTGGAGGGCCCATGACGGACACCGACCCCCTGATCGAACTGAGCGAGGTCGGCAGGACCTACGACGACGGCCCGGCCGCGCTCTCGGACCTGAACCTGAGGGTCGGTCGCGGCGAGGCGCTGGCCGTCCTCGGCCCGTCCGGCAGCGGCAAGTCGACCCTGCTCAACCTCCTCGCCGGGCTCGACCGGCCGAGCACCGGCCGGGTCACCGTGGACGGGCGGCGCGTCGACGGGATGACGGAGGCGGCGTCCGCCAGGTACCGGCGGAGCACGATCGGGATGGTCTTCCAGTTCTTCCACCTCCTCGACGACCTCACCGTCGCCGACAACGTGCTCCTCCCGGCGCAGTTGGCCGGAATGCCACGGGCGAGGGCGGCGGGCCGGGCCGCCGAACTCCTCGAACAGCTCGGCGTCGCCCGGCACGCGAAGGCCCACCCGGGCCGCCTCTCCGGCGGCGAGCGCCAGCGCGTCGCCGTCGCCCGGGCGCTGATGAACCGGCCGCCGCTGCTCCTCGCCGACGAGCCGACGGGCGCCCTGGACAGCGCGTCCGCCGCCGACGTCCGCGCACTGCTCCGCGAACTCAACGCCGCCGGGCAGACCGTCGTCCTCGTCACGCACGACCTGGCGCTCGCCGGAGCCTGCGCGACGCGCACGATCGAACTCGTCGACGGCCGCATCGCCCGGGACGTCACGGCGGTGGCCCGATGAGCGGCGGCCGGGTCCGCGGGTTCGGCGGTGGCGACCGGGTCCGTGGGTTCGGCGGCGGCGCCCTGGGCCGGGTCGTGCGCGCCGGAGTCGGGAGGCGCCGGACGCAGACCGCCGTGATGGTCCTGACGACGCTGCTCTCGGTCGCCGCGGCCGTGCTCGCCGTCGGCCTCCTCGTCGCGTCCTCCGCCCCCTTCGACCGGGCCTTCGCCCGGCAGAACGGGGCCCATCTGACCGTGCAGTTCGACGGCTCCGCCGTCACCGAGGGCCGACTTCCCGGCACGGCACGGGCGTCCGGGGTGGCGGCCGCGGCCGGCCCGTTCGGTGTCGTGTCCGTCCGACTGCGATCGGACGGAGCGGCCCCGCCCGGCTTCGAACCGCCGCCCCTGACGGTGGTCGGGCGCACCGCGCCCGGCGCGACCGTGGACGCGGTGGAGGTGACCGAGGGCCGATGGGCCGCGGAGCCGGGGGAGATCGTCGTGGAGGCGGGTTCCGCCCCGCCGGGCACGCGCCTCGGGACGCGGCTGACGGCGGGCGGCGTCACCCTCACCGTGGTCGGCGTCGCCGACACGGTCGGCGGGAGCGCCGACGCCTGGGTCGTACCCGCGCAGCTCGGTCCCCTCGCGGGAGCCCGGAGCCCCGCGCTCCAGATGCTGTACCGGTTCGCTCACGCCGACACCCGGGCCGAGGTCGAGGCGGGTCGGCAGGCGATCGCCGCCGCCGTCCCGGCGGGCGCGGTCGCCGGCACCCAGTCGTACCTCGACGTCCGCGAGGCCGCGCAGGAGAACACCGCGGCCTTCGTCCCCTTCGTCTCCGCCTTCGCCCTCCTCGGCCTCGCCCTGTCGGTCCTGGTGATCGGCATCGTGGTGAGCGGCGCGGTGAGCGCGGCCACCCGCAGGATCGGCATCCTCAAGTCGCTCGGCTTCACCCCGCGCCGGATCGGGCGGGCGTACGTGGCCCAGGCCGTGCTCCCGGGCTCCGTGGGGGCCGTCCTCGGCGTCGCCCTCGGCAACCTGCTCGCGGTGCCGCTGATGGCCGAGGTGGCGGAGACGTACGGGACGACGGCGGTGCTGATCCCCCTGTGGGTCGACCTCGTGGTGCCCGCCGGCGCCCTCGTGGTCGTGGCCGTCACCGCCTTCGGTCCCGCGCTGCGCGCGGCCCGGATGCCGACGGCGACGGTCCTCCGCCTCGGTCCGGCGGGCGGCGGCGCCCGGGGCCGCCGGATCCGCGGCCTGTTCGGCCGGCTGCCGCTGCCCCGCCCGGTCACCCTGGGGCTCGCCGCGCCGTTCGCCCGGCCGGGGCGTTCGGCGACCACGGCCGCGGCGGTGGCGTTCGGCGCCCTCGCGGTCACGTTCGCGGTGGGGCTCGGCAGCACGCTGGTCGCCGTCAAGACCGACGGGGACCCGGACCGGGGCGGCGACGTGACCGTGCGCACCCTGGCCCGGCCCGACGACGCGCCCGGCGGCGGGCCGGGCGGCGCGGGCCCCGGGAAGCCCGCGGACCCGGCGGCCGTGGCGGCGGCGACGGCCGCGCTGCCGGGCACCGGGTCCGTGTACCGAACCGCCCGTACGCAGGTCGGCGTGGCCGGACTGAAGGGCGGCGCGCCGCTCGTCGCGTACGAGGGGGACACCGCGGGCAGCCGCCACACGATGGTCTCGGGCCGCTGGTTCGGGGCCTCGGGGGAGGCCGTCGCGGCGACCCGCTTCCTGCGCGCCACGGGCGTCCGGGTGGGGGAGACGGTCGCCCTGTCCGAGCAGGGCCGCACGGTCCGGGTCCGGATCGTCGGCGAGGTCTTCGACCTGGGCGACGCCGGCATGACCCTGCGCACCACCACGGCCGCGGTCGCCGCGCTGCACCCCCGCTACCTGCCGGGCGACTTCGCCGTCACCGTCACCCCCGGCACGGACCCGGCCGCGTACGCGGAACGGCTGGACGACGCCGTGGCGCCGCTCGGTGCGGAGGCCGCCGTGACGGAGGCGGGCAAGTCGAGCGTCATCCGGGCGATGCAGGCCCTGATCGCGATGCTCACCGTGATGCTGGTCGTCGTCGCCTGCCTGGGCGTGCTCAACACCGTCGTCCTCGACACCCGCGACCGGGTCCGTGACCTGGGCGTCTGCAAGGCGCTCGGGATGAGCCCGCGTCAGACCGTCGCCCAGGTCCTCACCTCCGTCGGCGGCATCGGCCTGGTCGCCGGCGCGGTCGGCGTCCCGCTGGGCGTCGGGCTCCACCACTGGGTCATGCCGGCGATGGGCCGCGCGGTGGGCACCACCATCCCGCCCGCCGACATCGACGTGTACGGCGCGCCGCTGCTGCTGCTCCTCGCGGCGGCCGGGGTCCTGATCGCGACGACCGGCGCCCTGCTCCCGGCCGGCTGGGCGGCCCGTACGAGCACGGCGCGGGCCCTCAGGGCGGAGTGACGGGCGGCCCTCCCGACCCGTCGGGAGGGCACCGCGCGCGTGGCGGTTTCCCGACCGGCGGGGGTGGCGGATGGCCGCCTCACCAGGGACTTCGGCCGGGGAGCGCGGTACGGTCGGCGGCATGTCTGAAGTCCGGTTGACCACGCCCTCCTTCCTCGTGCTCGGCATCATCGACAAGCTGGGCGAGGCCAGTCCGTACGACGTGAAGGTCGAGGCGGCGCGGACCGTGGCGCCGTTCTGGTCGATGCCGCACGCGCAGGTCTACGCCCAGTGCGACCGGCTCGTGGAGGCGGGGCTCCTGTCGGAGGTCCGGCAGGCGGGCGGCCGGAACCGGCGCCTGATGCGGCTCACCGAGGAGGGCGCGGAGGCCCTGCGCGGCTGGCTCGCCGACCCCTCCTTCGTCCCGGTCGAGGCCCGTGAACGGGGCATCCTCAAGCTGTGGTTCGGGGCGAGCCCGCGGGTCCACGCCCCGGTCCAGCTGGAGGAGCACCGCAGGACCCTCGACGGGTACGAGGAACTGGCCGGTGAGGTGGGTGAGTTGCTGACCCGGGGGCAGCGCGAGGCGCTGGAGTTCGGCATCCGTTATGAGCGGATGATGGTCGATTTCTGGCAGTGGGTCGAGCGTCGCGAGCCCTGAGTTCGTTACCGACCGGTTGACCTCTCCCCGGCCCCGCCCTACCTTCCTCCATAGTCCAGAAAGGACTATGCGGGTGCGGAGGAGGGGGAGCGCCGTGGGGCGTCCGACGAGCACGAGGTGGGGCCGGGCCGCCACCGTCGCGGTGACGGTGGTCTGCCTGGCGTACGCACCGATCGCCATGACCGAACTCTGGCCCTACGCGAGCCCCGGGGCCCCGGCCCCCGGCGAGTGGATCCTCGGCCGGTCCGTCTCCCCGGAGTTCGTCGCCGAGGCCGTGCGCGACCGAATGGGACCGTACGGGCGCAGCCTGCTCCCGCTGATCGTGCACTCCGTCCTAGGCGGCCTCCTGATGCTGCTCGGCCCGGTGCAACTGCTGTCGGCCGTGCGCCGCCGCATCCGGCTGCACCGGATCACCGGCACCGTGTTCGCGGTCACCGTGTACGCGTCGATGGCCGGCGCCGCCCTCTACCTCGTCCGCACCCCGCCGGAACGGGCCTTCAGCGGGGCCGCGTTCTGGATCGTCCTCGCCACGATCCTCGTGGGCACCGTCGGCAGCGTGACCTTCGGCGTCCTCGCCGCCGTCCGGGGCTTCCCCGACCTGCACCAGCGCTGGCTGCTGCTCTGCTACGGCTTCCTCATGACCGCCCCGCTGCTGCGGCTCGAATGGGGCTTCCTCCCCTCCCTCTACCCCGGCCTCGGCATCCTCGACGTCAACCGCGTCGCGATCATGCACCTCGGCTCGCTCGTGGCCTTCGGCGCGCTCCTCGCCTCCCGCGCCCTCGACCGCCGCGACACCGTCCCCGGCCTGACCGGCACCTGGTGTCCCGCGCCCGTCCAGGCGGCCGCCCACCTCGCGGGCGCCGCCGGCCTCGTCTGGATCACGGCAGCCTTCCTCGACGGCGGGACCGCGGGCCGGCGCCTGCTCGTCGCCTACCTCGTCCCGTACGCCGTGACGTACGCCGTCGTCGCCGCACGGGCGGTCCGGGCCGGCGGGCACTGGGCGCGCGAGGAGTGGCGGCTCCACCTCGCCGCCCTCTGCCTGGCCCCCGCCTTCTCCGCGGTGACCGTCCCCGTACTGGAACGCTCCATGGGCCTCGACCGGCCCACGGCCATGATCGCGGGCGTCGGCATCGGCGGCGGCATGCTCGCCTACGCCGCCGTCACGGTGGTGAGCCTGCGCGTCCTGCACGCCCGCGAACTCCTCAAGCGCCGCCAGGCGTTCGCCGACCTGCCGACCCGCCCCGCCGAGGGCGTCACGGCGACCCCCGCCACCGCCACGGAAGGACGGCAGGCATGAGCGACACGGTGGAAGGCCGGGAACTCTCACCCGCCGTCGTGGTCCTGAGCGGCGTCGTCGGCGGCATCAGCCTCGCCGTCGGCGGGCTGCTCGCCGCGACGAGCCTCCTCGGCTACCGCGCCGGGGCCTGGGTGTCGCCGGAGGCACTGAGCCCCGGACTCGTCGGCGCGGCCATGCTGGGCGTGGCGCCCGCGCTGTTCACCATCGGCCGGGCCCGCGTCTGGGAGGAGGTGCGGAGCCTCGCGCTGCCGCTCGCGACCGTCCTCGTCGGGCTCTTCGCCGTGAGCCTCCTGAACGCCGGCAGCCTCCAGGCCTTCCACGGCGGCCCGATCTTCCTCGCGCTGTTCAGCCTCGGCTGGGTCGCCACCCTCGGCGCCCTCGCCCTCGCCGCCGTGGGCTGCCTCGCCGCGCAGTACCGCAGGCCGGTCCGGCCCGCGCGCCCGGCCGGGGAACCGGACGCGGGACACGACACCGGCGGCACACCGCGCAGACCGTCCGCGCCGCTGCCCGGCTGGTCCAAGCCCCCGCTCGCGGTCCTCGGTTCCGGCTGGCTCGGCATCGGGGCGGGCCTCCTCGCCCTCCCCGGCTTCTGGGGCCCGCTGCTCCCCTGGACGGTGAACCGCGCCGACGCGCAGGGCCTCGGGGTCTGGGCGCTGTCCCTCGGCGTCGGCGTCCTCGCCTCCCTCGCCGAGGACGACCTCGCCCGCACCCGCCCCGCCCTCCGCGCCGTCCCCGCCGTCGCCCTCGCCACGGCCGTCCTCCTCGCCGTGCACGCCGGCTCCGTCGACTGGGCGTCGGGCCCGGGGATCGCCCTGGCGGCCCTGGTCACCGGCCTGTTCGCGACCGGGCTCTCGGGCCGGTGGCTCCTGTCCCGGGCCGACCGCCGGAACGCTGCGGGCACCTGACGGGAGCCACCGGCGTCACGGACACCTCAGGGGCGCCGGCGCGCCACCGGCACCAACCGGGCGTCGGGGTCCACGAGCACCTCAGGGGCGCCAGCGCGGAGCCCCGTCGTCCGGTGTGTCCGGGCTCGCGAAGTGGAAGGGCACGGCAAGGTCGGCGGCGAGAGCCCGGCCCACCTGCTCCGCGACGACGGCCGACGGATGGCGCGCCACCCGCGCGCGGTCGTCACCGAGGTGCCGGACGGCGGTTCCGTGGTGGATGGTGGCCAGCGCGCGCTCGCCGGCGGGCCCGTCGGTGATCGCGAGGAGGTCCACGAACCAGCCGTGCACGGTGTCGCCGTCCCACACCGCCTCGATCGCGACGACCCGCCCGGGGCAGCCGGCGGCGAGGGCCGCCAGGGACTCCCGGTCGAGCGGACTGTCGGGGGTGCGGGCGACCCGGTCGCCGTGGTGCAGATAGCGCCGGTGAACGACGAGTTCGGCGTCGTGGAGCCCCAGACCACGGGCGCGACAGACCTCCAGGACGGCACGGACCGCCTGCATGCGGGCGTCCTGGAGGACGTAACCGTCGACCTGCGCGCGTATCCCGGCCGGCAGCAGTTCCCACCACTCGGACGTGTCCGTCGTTCCCATGCCTGTCATCCCCACCCGCCGTCGTCCCTCGTCGGCGCCAGGCTAACCCGTGGCGCGGAGCGCGCGCCGGGGCATTTCGGCCGGTCCCGGCGCCGGAACTCCGTGGCGGCGAAGGGACCGTGGGAGTGATGATGGCGGGATGACTCAGCCCGTGGAGACCGTAGAGCCCGTGGAGCCCGTGGACGCCCTGATCGTCGTGGACGTGCAGTCGGCGTTCGTCACCGGGGACGGGGCCGTGCCCGCGGCCGCCCGGCTCGTCGACCGTACGGCCGACCTGATCGCCCGGGCCCGCGGGGCGGGCGCGCTCGTCGTCCACCTCCAGAACGACGGTCCGCCCGGATCGGAGGACGAACCCCACACGCCGGGCTGGGAGCTGCACCACCCCGTCGAGACCGGCCCGCGGGAGACGGTGATCCGCAAGCCCCGCGACGACGGCTTCCACGGGACCCCGCTCGGCGGCGTGCTCGGCGACGCGGGGGTCAGGGCGGTCGCCGTGTGCGGCGTCATGTCGGAGATGTGCGTCCAGGCGACGGCCCGTACGGCCCTGGAGCGCGGCTACCGGGTCGTCGTGCCGCACGACGCGCACGCCACCCAGGACTGCCCCGCCGTGCCGGGAGTCAGCGAGCTCGTCCCGGCGGCCGCGGTCTCCCGTGTCGCCGCCTACGCCCTCGGCAGCGACGCAGAGGTCACCGTGCCCGCCGCCGCGGTCGCGTTCACCGCGCCCCCGGCGGTCACTCCGCGCTGAGCGAGTGCCAGACGCGGTCCGGCAGGATGCGCGCGGCCTCGGCGAGGTCGACGTCGTGGGTGCGGGCGAGCCAGCGGCGGGCGGTCTCCGCCGCCGGGCCGATGACCAGGGCCTCGATCACCGGCCCGGGGATCGGCGCGATCTCGCCCGCCTCGACGCGCGGCCGCACCCACGCCCCGATCGCGGCGAGCAGCGGCTCCTTGGCCTCGCGGATGCGGTCGCCATGGGCGGTCAGGCAGCCCGAGTACGCCGAGGCGTGGAGGAACAGGGCCGCGTCCGGGTGCTCCTCGGTGAAGCGGAGGTACGCCGTGATCACCGCGCGCACCCCGGTGCGGCCGGTCCTCGCGCGGGTCAGGGCGGTGACGACCTCGCCGCACAACTGCTCCGTGCACCGGACGTACAGGGCGGCGGCGAGGCCGTCGAAGCTGCCGAAGTGGTGGTACAGACTGCCGAGGCTGACGCCGCTGGCCGCCGAGACCGCGTTCACCGTGAAGCCCTGCCGACCGGACTCCGCGTACACCCGCAGGGCGGTCGTCAGCAGGCGCTCGACCGTGGCCTCGCCACGCTGCTGCTTGGGGGACATGCCGGACACCCTAATGCAGCGGTGACTCCCCGTAATTGGACGCGGATTCCAGTAACGGGACAGGACCTGGGGCCGGTCGTCAGCCGCGGAAGCCCTCGGGACGCTCGGGCGAAGCCTCGGCGAGGGCCTTCGTCACCGCGTCCACGCCCTCGCGGAGCCCGTACACCGGGGTGTCCGGCTGCTGGCGCCAGGAGTCGTCGATGCCACCCGCGTCCACGGTGTCGAAGCCGAGCTCGTCGATGAGCCGGCGTACCCGCTCCTTCGCCGCCGCGTCGTCGCCGGCCACCGGCAGGGCCAGCCGCTCCGGGTCGCCGGCCGGGCGCGGCCGCTCCAGGATGTCCTGCGCGTAGGTGCCGTTGAACGCCTTGACCACCGCGTGGCCGATCTGGCGCTCGGTCCAGCGGCTCTCCGTCAGGCCCTCGTCCTCGATGGCGGCGATGCGGCCGTCGCGCTCCCGGGGGTAGTAGTTGCCCGTGTCGATGACGACGAACCCGTCGGCGGCGCCGTCGAACAGCCCGGACGGCAGGTCGGGCACGTTCTTCAGCGGGACGGTCACGACGACGACCTCGGCGCCCCGCGCGGCCTCGGAGGCGGCGACCGGCGTGGCTCCCGTCTCCTCGGCGAGCGCGCCGAGGCTCTCGGGGCCGCGGGAGTTGGCCACGGACACCTCGTGTCCCAGGGCGGTGAGGCGACGGGTCAGGTTGCCGCCGATGTTGCCGGCGCCGATGATGCCGATCTTCATGGTGCTTCCTTCTGCTCCGGCCGGCCGTTCCGATGGACCTCGTCCCGGGCCGGCTTCCTCGGGGTACGTCCGGTCAACCCGCCGCGGGGCTCCCGTGATTCCCCGATCAGCGCCCGGATTCGGGCCCGTCCGCGTCAGCACCCGCCGTGACGGTCCGTGGAACACCCGGTCCGGTGCTCGCTCCACCTCCACCCGCGGCCGGCGAACGGTCGCACACCCCCTCGGGCGCCGGCCCGATCGTCACCGACCCGCGTAACCCGGCGGCGTTCTCCCGGGCGAAACGTCCGGGAGTGGTGCCCACCAGCCGCTTGAACGCGCGCGTCAGATGCGACTGGTCGTAGAAGCCGGTCGCGGCGGCGACCTCGCCCGGCGCCTGCCCGTCGAGCAGCAGTCGCCGGGCGCGGTCGAGCCGACGGGCCGTCAGGTACTGGTGGGGCGCGATGCCGAAGGCGCCGCTGAACGCCCGCACCAGGTGCGCGGGATGGGCGTGCAGCAGCCCCGCCGCCTCGTCCAGGGACAGCCCCTGCGGCAGACGTTCGTCGAGCAGGTCCCGCAAGTCGTGGGCCACGCCGGGATCGGCGGGCCGGGCACGGGTCACGAGCCGGGGCCGCAGGTGGTCGCGCAGCCGTTCGCCGATCAGGGCGAGTCTGCTCTGCGCCTCCAGCGCGCCGCCGGGGTCCGCGAGCGCGGTGTGCAGCTGATCGACGCGCCGGCGCAGCAGCGGGTCGATCAGGTCGGGTCCGTCCACCGCCGGTCCGATGAAGCTCTCGTCCAGCTGGCTCAGGTCCAGGTAGAGGACCCGCTTGCGGAAGCCCCGCGAGGTGGCGGGGGAGCCGTTGTGCGGGACCTGCGGCGGGAGCAGCGACACGGTGTCGTCAGGAGTGCCGCGCTCGCGCCGGTTCAGGTCGTAGCGGACGGCGCCGTCGTCGACGATCAGCAGCGTCCACACGTCGTGGACGTGCATCGGGTACGCGTGCTCGGTGAAGTGCGCGTGGAAGACCTCCACGACCCCCGGCACGTGCGGCCGCCACGCCGAGACCTCTTGCCTGGCGGGCATGCAAAGAATGTACAAGACGGCGCGGGGGCCCGGTCGGCACTCTCGGAGCATGACGACCACCGACACCGCGCCCGTCCGATTCGACACCAAGATCGCCGTACTGCTGCGCGAGGACCTGGAGACCTGGCAGCGGCTCAACGTCACCGCGTTCCTGGTCAGCGGCCTCGGCTCGCAACTCCCCGAGGTGATCGGCGAACCGTACGCCGACGCCGACGACGTCCCCTACCTGCCCATGTTCCGCCAGCCCGTCCTGGTCTTCGAGGGAACGAAGGAGACGCTGACCGCCGCCCACGCCCGCGCCCTCTCCCGCGCGCTGCCCCGGGCGGTCTTCACGACCGACCTCTTCGCCACCGGCAACGACCGCGACAACCGGGCGGCCGTCCGCGCCGTGGGAACCGACCACCTCGACCTCGCCGGGATCGCCGTCCACGGGCCGCGCAACGCCGTCGACAAGGTCCTCAAGGGCGCCCGCATGCACCCCTGACGGCCGCGCCGGAACCGCCCGCCCGCCGGCGCGGACCGCCTGCCCGCCCGCCGGCGCGGACCGCCCGTCCGCCCCCGGCGCGGACCGCGCCTCCGGCCGGGCCCGCGCCGGCCCCTCGCCGCCGGCTGACGGCCTCGTTGTCGGTGGTGTGCCGTACAACTGGGAACCGGGGAAAATCGGGACGGTACACCGCAGGACGTACGGCCGTACGAGGGGGACTGGTACGTGGAGACATTCGGGGACCGGGGGTGCGCGGGCCGCGCACCCCTCGCCGGGCGGGCCCGAGAGCTCGACCGGCTCGACGCGCTGCTGAGCCGGCGGGCCGGGGGAGAGGGGCCGGTGGCCGTCGACGTCACCGGCGACCCGGGCATCGGCAAGACCCGCCTGCTCGCCGAGTTCGCGCTGCGCGCCCGCCGCCGCGGCACGATCGTCCTGCACGGCCGCTCCGGGCCCGGCACGGACCCCGGTACGCCCTTCCACGTCTTCGCCGACGCCTTCGCGGACCTCGATCACCGGGACCGCGCCGCGGCACCGGCCCTCGCCGCGCTCGCGGACCTCGTGGACTTCGCGGACCCCGCGGAGCCGCCCCTGACCCCGGCCCGGGACGGAGCCGCGGCGACCGACGAGCCCACGGCCGGCCGGACGCGCCGCGTGCGCCGGATCGCCGCCGCCCTCGGGCGGGTCGCGGACCCCGGGCTCGTGGTCGTCCTCGACGACCTGCACGGCGCGGACCCGGCGTCCGTGGAGCTCGTCGACCACCTCCTGCGGCATCCGAGCCGGGCACCCGTCCTGCTCGTGCTGGTCCGCAGGGAGCGCCAGACACCGCCCGACCTCGCGTCCGTCCTGGCCCGCGCCGTCGACGCGGGGACCGTCTCCCCGCTGGCCCTCGGGCCGCTGGGGCCGCAGGAGTGCGCCGAAGGACTCGCCCCCGGACTGCCGCCCGAAGAGGCGCGGGAGGTCCACCGCGCGAGCCTCGGCGTCCCGCTCTACTACCGGGCGCTCGCCGCCGCGCGCACCCGCCGGGGCGAGGCGGCCCGGACCGGACCGGTGGCGGTGCTCCTCGACGAACTCACCCCGCTCGGCACCGCGGAACGGGCCGTCGTCGAGGCCGTCGCCGTACTCGGGGACCGGGCGACCGCCGAGCTGGTCGCGACCGTCGCCCCGCCCGCCCCCCACCGCATGGAACGGGAGGACGTCGACGGGGCCCTGAGAGCACTCGCCCGCCGCGACCTCGTCCGCCCCGACGAGCACGGGCACCGCCTCGGGCTGCGCCACCCCGCCCTGCCCGAACTCGTGCGCGGCGCGCTCGACCCGTGGCGGCGCCGCGAACTGCACCGGCGGGCCGCGACCGCCCTCGCCGAAGCCGGAGCGCCCCTGACCGAGCGCGCCCCGCACCTCGTGCGGGCCACGACGGCGTGGGACCCGGCCACCGCCGCCGAACTCGTCGAGGCCGCCGACCTGATCGGCGCCGCCGATCCCGCGCGCGCCGCCGACTGGCTCGCCGCCCTCCTCGACCTGCTCCCCGACGCCCCCGAACACCGGGCCTCCCGAAGGGACCTGATGCTCCGACGGGCCCGCGCCCTGGGATCGGCCGGGCGCGTCGCCGAGAGCCGGGACCTCCTCCACCGGCTCATCGACGCCTGCCGCCCCGACGGGCCGGCCGACCGGGGCCGCGACGGCGGAGGCGCCGACGCGCGCCACGGCGAGGACGACGACCCCGCCGCCGCGGCGGAACTGCGGACCTCGGCCGTACTCCTCTGCGCCTTCATGGAACGGCACCTCGGCCGCTACCCCGAGGCCGACGCCCTCCTCCGCCGCGAACTGGAACGAACCCCCGGACCACGGTCCGACCTGCGGACCTGGCTCGTCGTCGAGTGGGGCTGCCGCGCCCTCTTCGCCGCCCGCTACCCGGAGGTCCGCCCCCTCGTCGCGGGCACCCTCGACGAGGCCAGGGGGCGCGGCGACGAGCCCGGCACGGCCGAGGTCCTCACCCTGGCCGCACTCGGCGAGGCGTACGAGGGGGAGACCGCAGCCGCCCGCGTCCACACCGCGGAGGCCGCCGCGCTCACCGACGCCTTCACCGACGGGGCCCTGGCCGGCCACGCCGAGTCGCTCGTGCGCCTCTGCTGGTCGGAGGTCTTCCTGGAGCAGTACGGGGCGGCCGAACGCCACGCGACCAGGGGCGTCGACATGGCCCGCCGCGCCGGCCGCCCCTTCGCGCTCTCCCAGCTCCTCCTCTGCTCGGCGTACGTCCACTTCCTGACCGGCCGCATCGGTGCCGCGCTCGGTCTGGCCGACGAGTCCGTCGCCGTGGCCCGCGCCCTCGGCGGCGCCGAACTCCTCGGGTTCAGCCGGGCGATCAGAGCCACCGTCCTCCTCCACGCCCGCCCCCTCGGCGACCCCGAGGCGCTGGCCGCCGCGGAGGAGGCCGCCGCCACGGTGGGGACGGCGGACGGATGGTGGGCCACCCAGGCCCGCTGCCTGCTCGGCTACAGCGTCCCGCTCGCCCAGGACCCCCACCGGGTGCGGGAGGTGCTGGTGCGGGCGGGCGGCGACCGGGACCTCTCCCGGCTCCAGCCCTCGCTCCGCCCCGGATACCTCGAACTCCTCGCCGGCGCGGCCCTCGCCGCCGGCGACCCCGCCGAGGCCGAGCGCGGAGCGCGGCTCGCGCTGACCGAGGCGGACCGGCTCGGCCTGCCCGTCCAGCGGGGTGCGGCCCAGCGCGCCCTGGGCCGGGTCCTCGCCCGGCGGGGCGAACCGGCAGCGGCGGCCCGGGCGTTCATCGACGCGGCGCGGGAGAGCGCCCGCTCGGGCGCCACCGTGCGCGAGGCCCACAGCCTGCTGCTCGCGGCCCCCGAGCTGCACGCCGCGGGCGACGGACCGCAGGCCGCCGCGGTGTGGCGAAGAGGCCGCAGACTCGCCGTCGAGGGCGGGGCCCGGATGCTGGTGGACCTGGCCGACCGCACCCGGCCGGCCGGCCCGGAGGGTGCGGCCGGGGGACGGCTCGCCGTCCTCACCCCGCGCGAGCGGGAGATCTCGGCCCTCGTCGCCGAGGGGCTCACCAACCAGGCCGTCGCCGACCGGCTCTGCCTCAGCCCGCGCACGGTCGAGAGCCATGTCGCCCGGGTCTACCGCAAGACGGGGGTGGAGACCAGGGCGGGACTCGCCTCGCTGGTGGTGCGGGCCGGGACGGGCGGCGGTCAGTTCTCGCGCGGGTAGGTGGTGATCACCCGGCCCTTCGCGTCGGCCTTGAGATAGCCGGAGCCGTACGTGTCGGACAGGTAGACGCTCAGTCCGGGACCGCTGCCGAGGAGCGTCGAGGCCGGGTTGACGACGAGATAGCGGCTCGTCGGCTTGTCGACCCCCAGGTCCTTGTCGGCGCGCTTCATGAGCGCCGGCAGGGCGTCCCAGTCGAAGGCGTCCAGGTCGGTCGGCACGGTGCCGGGGAACGCGGTGCCACCGGGTCCCTCCCGGACGGCCACGTCCTCGCCCCGGTAGACGTACCGGTCGTAGCGCTTCGTACTGCCCTTGACGACCGCCTCGGCCACCGCGTACTCCGGGTACACGACGAAGCCGGTCACCTTGGCTCCGCCCGTGGCCGCCTGCACCGCGGCGACGGCCGCTCTCACCCCGTCGGGGGTCAGCAGATCGCGCGGCGCCTGGGTCGTCGGCGTCTTCGCCGGGGTGTTCGCCGGGGTGGCGGAGGCCGTCGTCGGCCGGCCCGACGGGCCCTGCTGCGCGGGAGGAGCGGCGGTGTGCCCGTCTCCCTTCCCGTCCGGCCGCCAGTCCCAGGCCGTCGCGCCGACGGGGATGCCGACCGCGAGGACCACCACGGCCGCGATGCCCAGGAACCGCCGCCCGCCGCGCCGCCCGCCGGTGGTCCCCGCGGGTGCGGGGGCCGTGGTGGGCACCGGCGGCGACGGGGGCGCCAGGTGGAACGAGGTCGCGTCCGCCGTGCCCGTGCCCGTGGCCGCCGGTCCCGGGTACGGCGCCGCGGCCGCGGGCGGCCGCGCGTCCCGCACCCCGGCCGCGTCCTGACGCGCCGCCGGATCCGCCGACGCGACGGCGGCCAGGGCGCGGTCGAGCTCCTCCGCGCCGGGGCGCGCCGAGGGGTCGCGCACCAGCACGCGATCGAGCACGCCGGTCAGCGGGCCCGCCCGCAGCGGAGGCGGCACGTCGTCGGAGAGGACGGCCGCGAGCGTCGCGAGGGTGTTCTCGCGACGCAGCGGGTGGCGGCCCTCGACGGCGACGTACAGGAGCATGGCCAGGGACCACAGGTCGGCCGCCGGCCCGCTCGTACCGCCCCGGATCCGCTCGGGTGCCATGTAGTCCGGCGATCCGATGATCGAGCCCGACGCGGTCAGGACGGTGGACTCGCGGATCGCCGCGATGCCGAAGTCGGTGAGCACCGGGCGGCCGTCCGGCCGCAGCAGGACGTTGGCGGGCTTCACGTCGCGGTGCTCGATGTCCCGCTCGTGGGCGGCGCGCAGGGCCGACAGCAGCTCGCGGCCCAGCCCGGCGGCCTCGGCGGGGGGCATCGGGCCCCGGTCCAGCCGGTCCTGGAGCGAACCGCCGGTGACGAGCTCCATCACGATCCACGGGTACGTTCCCTCACCCGCGTCCACGATGTGGTGGATCGTCACCACGTTGGGGTGGTCGATCCGGGCCAGGGCGCGCGCCTCGCGCAGCACACGGGCCCGCAGCGTCCGGGCGCCCTCGGTGTCGTGCTCGGCCAGCGCGGGGTCGGGGGGACGGACCTCCTTCACCGCCACGTCACGGTGGAGGGCCAGGTCGCGGGCGCGCCAGACCGTTCCCATGCCGCCGCCGCCGAGCCGCTCCACCAGCTCGAAGCGGCCGTCGATCACTCTGTTCACACGCACCTCTGCACTCGGGTCCTCGCGGCGACTCCGGTGTCCGGCCCGGACCCGCCCACATCGCCGTACACGTTCACCTGATAGCTCCCCGGAGGCCCGTACGGCTCCGGTAGCCCGCACAGTTCCGACCACGGACCGTACCCACCGGAGCCGTCCGCGTCCTCGGCGGGGGCGGCCCGCTCAGCCGTCCCGGCGACGGCACGCGCGTGCGCCGCGCGACGGCTCAGGGCCTCGGCGTGCCGAGGATCCTCCCACCGTCCGGCCCGCGCCGCCGCGACCGCGTACCCCCGCGCGGCCCGCCCGGCTTCGCCCAGCCCCAGCGCGCAGTGGGCCAGCCACGCCCCCGCCCGTACGAGCGCCGCCTCGTCGCCGTCCTCCGCGAACCCCGACAGGGCCTCTTCGAGCAGGGCCGCCGCCTCATGGAGACGGCCGGCCCCGGCGTACACGCAGCCGAGCCGCAACCGGGCGAGCGCGCCCAGGCAGGGATCCACCGCCGCCCCGCCGGTCAGCCGGACCGCCTCGGTGAGGAGCGGCACCTCCGCGGGCGGTCCGCCCCGCCCGCCCGGTGCGCCCCCCGCCCCGCGCGGGCCCTCGACCGTCCGGGCGAGCGCGAGGCAGAGACGGGCCCGGTCGCCGCCGCGGAGCGAAGTGCCGGAGCCGTCGGACGGAAGGGCGGACCGGAGCAGCGCGGCCGCCTCCTCGCGGGCACCCGTGGAGCGCAGCACCCCGGCCAGGAGCAACTCGGACTCCACGGCTCCCCACGGCCGCCCCCCGGCGCGGTGCCCCGCCACGGAGGCCCTCAGGTGGACGATCGCGGCGGCCGGGTCGTCGGGTGCGGTGATCCGCCCCAGCAGTCCGCGGACGTCGGAGAGCGGGCCCGGTACGGCGGGGTCCGCCCGGTGCGGTGCGGCGAAGGCGATCAGCCGCCCGAGTTCCTCGCGCAGCCCCGCCGCCCCGGCCGCCGGGTCGGGCGCGGTGCCGAGGAGATCGGCGCGCGCCCGGGCGCGCAGCAGGAACACGGTCGTCGCCTGGGCGACGGTGGCCCGCCCGCTCCGGCACAGGCCGGCGGCCCGCTCGCACAACCCCGTGAGCTCGACGCGGGCCGCGTCCCCCACGGCCTCGCCCGCCAGCACCGACCGCGCCCGGGAGACCAGCGCCTTGCCGGGCCGCCCGGCCCGCTCGTGCAGCTCGGCCGCCCAGGAGAAGAGCGGCCCGGCCGCGGGCCGCGCCCTGCCCCGGCAGTCGAGCGCGGTCGAGTCCAGGGCGTCCGCGTGATCGCCCGGCGTGATCGTCCCGCCCGCGCGCCGCAAGGCCGCCGCCGCCCGCTCCCACGCCCCGCCCGCCGCGGGGTGCCCCTCGGCGGTCAGCCGCCGGGCCCGGTGCAGCAGGCCGCGAGGGTCCTCCGGACCGCCGCCCGCGCCGGACCCCCGGCCGTACGGCGGCACACCGAGACGGACCTCGTCGGGCGAGCGGCTGGGCATGCGGGGCGCTCCGGGGAGAAGGGCGGGGGAGCCGGGGAGAAGGCCGGGGGAGGGCGCAGTACGGGTACGGCTGCGGTCCGGGTACGGGGGGCGTGCACGGGCCCGCGTACACCCTCGGAAACGGGGCGTGCGCAGAGGTCGGACCGACTCTCCCAGGCCCGCTCCGCTCCGCGCATCCGTAGAACTACGCAACCCGCGCGGTCCATCGATCGGCCGCACTGCGCAGGGCCCGCCGTCGGGGAAGCGGCTAGGGTGAATCGACAGGGATTGCGCCCCCTGGGGCCAGGCCGATGCGTAGGTCGATGCGTTGGAGACTCACCAGTCGTCGAGCAGGGTTCCGCAGCCGCCCCGGGCGGCTGTCGGGGACGCGGGCGTGCTCCGCGAGCTGCTGCCGATCGCCCTCTGGCGGGAGGACGCCGAGGGCCGGATCGTCGAGTGGTCGCTCGCCGCCCAGGACCTCCTCGGCCACCGTCCCGAGCACGTCCTCGGACGGCTGGCCGCCCCGCTCCTCGTCCCCGACGCCAACCGTGAGCTCGCCGCCCGGCTCACGGACCGCGTCCAGGCGGGCGAGACCATGGTCGGCACCCTGCCGGTGCGCCACCGGGACGGCCACACGATCGCCATGGAGATGTGGATCGTGCCCGCCGCCGACCCCGAGGGGCGGCCCGGAGCGATGCTGATCGCGGTGGAGACCTCCGAGGTCCTGCGGATGCGGGAGAACCTGGCGGCGATGGAGAGCCTCTTCACCCAGTCGCCGATCGGGCTCGCGCTCCTCGGCCCCGACCTGCGCTTCCTCCGGGTGAACGACGCCCTCGCCCGGATGAACGGGATGCCGGCGGCGGAGCACGTGGGCCGCCGCCTCACCGAGGTCGTGCCGGGCACCAACGCCGTCTCGCTCGAGTCGCTGATGCGCCAGGTCCTCGACAGCGGGACCGCCGTCGTCGACGCCCGCCGGGTCGGCCGCACCCCCGCGGACCCCGACCGGGACCACATCTGGTCCTGCTCGTACGCGCCGCTCCTCGACCGGGCCGACAGCAGGTCCCTGGGGCTCATCGCCTCCCTCGTCGACATCACCGAGAGCCAGGAGGCGCACATCGAGGTCGAGCGGGCCCGGCACCGCTTCGCCCTCCTCGCCGAGGCCGGCGCCCGCATCGGCACGACGCTCGACCTGAAGCAGACGGCAGAGGAGACGGTCCGCTTCCTCGTGCCCCAGCTCGCCGACTCCGCCGACGTGCAGATGCTGGAGACGGTCCTCGAACCCGACGACCCCGCCGCCTCCACCCGGGGGGTCCTCAGGCGGCTCGCGGCCCGCTTCCCCGACCCGACCGCGCCGACGTCCCTCCTCGCCCCGGGGCAGACCTTCCAGATCCCGCTCGACTCGGTGTACGAGCGGGTCGTCCTCCGGGGACGGCCGACGAACCTCTACGCGTCCGACATCCCGGAGCTCTTCACGGACCCCCGCACCGAGGCGCTCCGCACCTACCTGGCCACCCGCATCGGCTCGACGCGCCTGGTGCCCCTGGTGGCCCGCGGGCAGGTGCTCGGCACGGTGACCGTGACCCGGCTGCGGACCCGGGAGCCGTTCGACGCCCAGGACTGCGTCCTCATCGACGAGGTCGTCGCCCGCGCCGCCCTCAACATCGACAACGCCCGCCTCTACACCACCCAGCGGGAGGCGGCGATCACCCTCCAGCGCAGCCTCACCAACAACGAGCTCCCGGACGTCACCGGGCTCGAACTCACCGGCCGCTACCTGCCCGCGAGCGCCCACGACGTCGGAGGCGACTGGTTCGACGTCATCGCCCTGCCCGGCGGCCGGACCGGCCTGGTCATCGGCGACGTCATGGGACACGGCATCCACGCGGCAGCCGTCATGGGCCAACTCCGCACCGCGGTGCGGACCCTGGCCCGCCACGACATCGCGCCGGCCCGGATGCTCAGCTCGCTCGACGCCGTCGTCGCCGACCTGGGCGAGGACGAGATGGCGACCTGCGTCTACGCGGTCCACGACCCGGCCGACGGCGGCTGGACCATCGCCCGCGCGGGCCACCCGCCGCCGGCGGTGGCCACCCCCGACGGCACCGTCACGTTCCTCGACGGCCCGCCGGGGACCCCGCTCGGCACCGGCGCCCACGACTTCGGCACGCAGGAGGTCACCCTGCCCGAGGGCGGGCTGCTCGTCCTCTACACGGACGGCCTGATCGAGGCCCGCGACCGCGACCTCGACCAGGGAATGAGTCAACTGGCCCAGGCGCTGCGGCCCGTCACCCGCCCGCTGGACACGCTGTGCGACGAGGTCCTCGGGCGGCTCCTCGCGGGACCCGCCCAGGACGACGTGGCGATGCTGATCGCCCGTACGACCCGCTGACCACGGGCACGGCCGCGCCGGACCGGCCGCGGGTCAGGCTCCCCCTCGCCCCAGCCGGTGCAGGTCCCTGAGCAGGGCGATCTCCGCGCCGTGGTGCAGGACCTCCTGGTTCACCCACCAGACGACGTCGAGGAAGAGCTCCTCCGGGTCGCTGCCGTGCGGGTAGGTGCAGTGCCCCACCGTGTCGAGGGCCGTGTCGTCGGCGGACAGCAGCGCGGCCCGCCAGGCGTCGGCGGCGGTGTCGAAGGCCTTGACGGCGGTGGCGACGTCCCCGCTGACCTCGTAGTCGTCGCGGGTCAGGCGGTGGCCGCCGTTCGTGTGGTCGGCGCGCAGCGCGAGCATCTCGGCGAGGTGGCTGAGCCGCCAGGCGATCGTCGTGAACGGCGCCGGCTCGGGGTGCGGCGGCGGCGTCGTGTCCCGGCCGAAGTCGCCCGCACCCACGAGGAGGGTCGCGCCCGGCCCCGGCCCGTCGGAGTGCCGGCGGACCGACCAGCAACCCGGCCCCGGCTCCCAGAGGTACTCCTCGTCGGTCATCGGACCGACCTGCACCTCCGTGCCGTTCCCGCTGTCCATCACCGGGCCCGCCATCCGGTCGGTCAACCGCTGCCGCGCGAAGTCGAACTGGGCGAGCAGGGGGGCGAGTCGGGCGGGTACGGACATCAGGCGCTCCGGATCGAACGGGGGAAGGGCGCTCGTACCCTGCCACACGTCACACCCGACCGCCCCCGAATTAAACGGGGTTCACGGGCGGGCCGTCCCCGACCCCCGTCCGACCGCCTCGACCAGCGGCAGCAACCGGTGCGCCACCCGCTCGCGCAGGGCGATCTCGGTGCGGGTCCTGACCACTCCCGGCAGCTGGATGAGCCGCTGGATGACGTCCTCCAGGTGCCCCGCGTCCCGCGCCACCACCCGGGTCAGCAGATCGCCGCCGCCGGTGATGGAGAAGGCCTCGACGATCTCCGGCACGCCGGCGAGCGCGTCGCCGACCTCGTCCAGGTGCCCCTGCTCCACCTCGACGTGCACGAACGCCAGCACCGGGTGCCCGAGCGCGGCCGGGGACAGGACCGGCCCGGTCGCCGTGATCACCCCGTCCCGCTCCAGACGGTCGATCCTGGCCTGCACGGTGCCCCGCGCCACCCCCAGGATCCGCGCGTACTCGCGCACGCTCGTCCGCGGCTGCTCGATGAGCAACCGCAGGATCCTGGTGTCGAGCTCGTCCACCGCCATCGTCCGCCTACCTCCTCTGTCCCCGCCCGCCTCGACCGCACCACGTCCGAACGGCCCGAACCATCCGAACACCGTCCGAAGGCGCCCGAACGCCTCCGAACCGCTCCGATTCCCGACTGTACCCATGTGACCTCGGCGCATCCCGCGCGGTCGGTGCTTCAGGAGCGGGCGGGCCGCTCCACCGAGGCCCGCCGCAGGCGTGACGGTCACCGAAAGGCCGGTGGCCCCGTGCGGATCGCACG
>NZ_JBHJQI010000088.1:0-33577 GCF_042262805.1 Streptomyces sp. NPDC056361 | reverse complement strand
GTCCTCGCGCACGACCGCGCCGGCCGGGAAGCCGCGCTCGACGAGGTAGTCGGCCATCGCGTGGGACTCGGGCAGCTCCTCGTCGGGGCCCTGCCCGCCGGAGGTGATGAGGACGGGTGCGTCCCCGCCGCGCGCGGCCAGCATCTCGTACACCTGCCGTCCCCGGTCGAGGCGGCTCGCGAGGAGCGGTGGCACGCGGCGGCCGCCGATCAGTCCGGAGCCGAGGACCACGACGTAGTCGGCGTCGCGGCGGATCCGCATCCGGCCGTACAGGTAGGCGTAGCCGACGAAGCAGACGAAGAGGAACGAGACGTAGGCCAGCACGAGCAGGGTGGTGCCGACGAGGACGCCGAGGACCGGTGAGCGGGTGACGGCCGCCGCGACGGCGAGGCCCATCACGGCGAACATGCCGATGCCGGCGAGGAGCGCGAGCAGGTTGGCCGGGCGTCTGCCCTCCTTGCGGACCATCTTCACGCCGTTCGCGCAGAGCAGTCCGGCGAGGACGACCGGGCCCAGGCCGAGGGCGAGCAGCACGACGATCATCACGGTCTCGGCGACGCCGGGCGGGGCGTCGTCGATGCCCGCGAGGAGGCCGAGGCCGAGGAAGGTGACGGCGAGGCCGAGGTACACGGCGTTGCCGAAGCGGCGCCGGTCGCGCCGGACACCGGCCCCGAAGAGCAGCAGGAACACGGCGGCCACGACGAAGGCGAACATTTCGACATCGTAGACACCACGACCGACAGGGCGGGGGTCACGCGAGCCCGGCCCGGGTCGGCGCGACGCCCCCTAGACCTCGCCCGACAGCGTGAACAGACCGCGCCTCGCGCCCTCTTCGTACGCGCTCCTCAGCTCGGGGTCGTCGAGCAGCGCGCGGAGGGCGGCCTCCCCGCGGGCGCGTGTCACCATGCAGTACTCCGCCGGCCGGTACGAGGAGTCGAAGACCGAGGTCCGCAACAGGTCGACCGCGCCGAGCAGATGGGCCGCCACGTCGTGCCGCCCCTCCATCACCCGCATCTGGGCCAGGAGTTCCGCCGCGCAGGCCGCGCCGACGGCGGAGCCGAGCCGCAGGTGCTCGCGCAGGGCCCGCCGGGCGTACTCGGCGGCCCGCTCCCGGTCGCCGTCCCAGGCGACGAGTTCGGCCCGTACGTGATACGCCCAGGCGTCGGCGAACAGGTCGCGGCCCACCCAGGCCCGGCGGCTCACGCGGTCCAGATCGCCCTGGTCCAGCGCCTCCTGCGCGGCCTCCGGGTCGGAGCGGCACAGGGAGAGCGCGAGGCCGACCCAGCACGCCTGGCGGGTCGGCCCGAACTCCGGGTGCTCCCCCATCAGGGCCAGCGAGTCCCGGAATTCGGCCGCCGCCGCGCGCGTACGTCCCTGGTAGAGGGCGGTCGCGCCGCGCAGATGGGCCAGGAGCGCCAGGCAGCGGTCGTCCCCGTCCCGTACGGCCGCCGCCCACGACTGGGCGAGGAGCGGGTCGGCGTCCTCGGGGCGGCCCGACTCCAGTTCCAGGAAGGCCGCGAGCCACAGGGCGCGGGCGGGCGCCGGGCCCGGGTGCAGGCTGAGGGCGTGCCGCAGCCGGGTGCGGCCCTCGGTGATCCGCCCGCAGGCCACCCACAGGAACCACAGGGAGACGGCGACCTCGACGGCGGTGTCGGCCTCGGTGCTCGGCGACAGCGGCGCGGTCGTCGGGTCCATCGCGGCGGTCAGGTCCGGGAGTTCCCTCAGGGCGAGGTCCCTGGCGTCGAGCTGCCGGCCCCGCTGCCACCATTCGGCGGCCCGCCGGGCGAGCTTCACGCACCACCTGCGGTGGTGCAGGACGACCACCCAGCGGTCGCCGCGCGCGGTGAGCCGGCGGGCGCCGACGGCCCGCATGGGGTGCGGCATCCAGTAGCGGGGCAGGCCGTCCTCGCCGTCGAAGAGGTCGTCGACGGGGAGGAGCGCGAGGGGCGCGAGGCGGTCGAGGACGTCCTGGATCTCCGCGGCGGGCAGCGAGCCGGAGGCGCAGACCTCGCGGACGGCGTCCCGGCCGAAGGCGCCTTCGAAGACGGACAGCCGCTCCCACAGGAGCTGTTCGGCCGGTCCGGCGCTCTCGTAGCCGCGCTCGGCCGCGGCGAGCTGGTCAAGACCGACCGGTTCGCCCCACAAGATCTCGGTTTCCGCCGAATCTCCTGCCCACATGTGCCGCAGCCCCCGTGTTCCTTCCCCGTCCCTCTCCTGTGACTTAGGACGGATTTAATGGAAATCAGCCACCGTCGCGGCTTGAATGCATTTGCCCTGGTCCACATCCTGGGGCTTCCCGCAGCCCACACCCAGGGATTGGCCGGGATCGACCAAGGAGGTACATGGATACCGGGGAATCCGTCCTGGGAGAAGCGGATCTGTCGCTGATTCACGCACTCCAGATCGCCCCGCGCGCCAGCTGGACCCAGCTGGCGGGAGTTCTGGGGACGAGCCCCGACACCCTCGCCCGGCGCTGGGAGCACCTCAATTCCGGCGGCTACGCCTGGAACTCGCTGCTCGCGGCCCGTCTGGGCACGGACGCCACGCTGTACGCCTGGGTCGAGCTCGAATGCGTCCCCGGCGACGCGGAGGCCACCGCGGTCCAGGTCGCGGGCGACCCCTGCACCCTCGGCGTCCACCAGGTGACCGGCGAGGCCGACCTCGTGCTGCTCGTCGTCTGGCCCGACCTGTACGCGCTCGACGCCTACCTCGCGGACCGCATCCGCCGGCTGCCCGGGGTGCTCAGGACCCGCACCCAGGTCGTCACACGGCTGCACAACCGCCCCTACCGGTCGCGGATCGAGCAGCTCCCCCCGTCGCAGGCCCAGTCGCTCGCCGACGCCGTGAACGGCGACCGGCGGCCCCGCCCCGCGCACGCGCGCGCGTACCCGTACGTGACGGAGCTCGACCGGCGGCTGGTCGCGGAACTGGCCGGCGACGCCCGCCGCAGCGCCGCCGAGCTCGCCCGGCAGTGCGGCACCAGCGAGTCCACCGTGCGCCGCAGACTGGACGCCCTCACCAGCACCGGCGTGCTCCACCAGCACTGCCAGGCGGCCCCCCGGTTCTCCGGGCGCCCGGTCTGGGCGATGGTCACGGCCGACGTCCCGCCCCTCGACGTGCCGGCGACCGTGGCGGCACTGGCCCGGATGCGGCAGACCCGCGTGATCACCTCGGTCACCGGGCCGCACAACCTGGCCCTCGCCATGTGGCTCCGCACCGTCGACGAACTGCACGACATCACGGCGGCCATGGTGCGGGCCGCCCCGGCGCTCCGCGTCGCGGGCACCTCGCTGTCGCTGCGCACCCACAAGATAGGCGCGCAGGTCCTCGGCCCCGACGGCCGGCGCACCCACCACGTGCGGCCCTACTGCGCCCCCTGAGACACCGCTGACAGGGCGGCGCGGGCCGTGTTCTGATGGCCGCATGGAGTTCGCCGTGTTCGTGACGCTGCCCGGCCTCGTCATCCTGCTGACCGTGATCGCCTTCGCCGATCAGCTGCTGCGCATGACCGGGCGGGGCAAGCGCACCGGCCAGGTCTCCTCGACCGGCTTCGAGCAGCTGCACGCCACCTTCTCGCAGGGCAAGCAGAACGAGCTCAAGGAGCGCCAGAGCTCCCTGGTGATGCGCGACGACGAGGAGGACGGCGCGCCGCCCCACCACTCCACGGTGGATCTGAAGGGCGGGCGCGCCGTCATCAGGCTCGGCGGGTCGTAGGAGCCTCCGTGCCGGTCGGGCTCGTACCGGTCGGGCCGGGCTCGTGCCGGTCAGGCCGGGCTCGTGCCGGTCAGGCCGGGCGGGAGGCCTTGACCGAGTACATCAGGGGGATGCGGGGACGGTCCGCGGGGAAGCGGTAGTAGCCGTCCTCGTGCCGCTGGAGCGCGCCGTAGCGCGGGAACAGCGACGCCTCGTGCTCGTGCAGGAACTCGATCCGAAGGCCGGCCTTGGCGAGCGCCGTGACGACCTCGCCGACCGGGTGCACCCACTCCACGCTGCGGTTGTGGACGGTGGCCGCGTCGAGATCGGCGTACGTGCCCGGGGAGGTGTCCACCCACGGCTCGCGGACGAAGTAGTCGTGGACGATCCGGCTGCCGGTCTCGTCGTCGAGCGAGTCGGTCAGCGGGTGGAACTCCGCCACGTAGAGGAAGCCGCCGGGCGCGACGAGCGAGGCGGCGGTCTCCGCCCAGCGGTCGATGTCCGGGAGCCAGCACAGCGCCCCGCTGCCGGTGTAGACGATGTCGTACGCGCGGTCCGGGACGGCCTCCGCGGCGTCGTACACGTCGGCGGCGACGAACGCGGCCCGATCCTGCGAGAGGCCCAGGTCGGTCGCGAGCGAGCGGGCCGTCTCCACGGCCGGCTCGGAGAAGTCCAGGCCGACGACGTGCGCGGCGCCGTGCCGGGCCCAGGACAGCGTGTCGAGGCCGATGTGGCACTGGAGGTGCAGCAGGGAGCGCCCGGTGACGTCACCGACCTCGGCGAGTTCGAAGTCGCGCAGGGCGTCCTTGCCCGCGCGGAAGGAGTCGAGGTCGTAGAACTCGCTCGCGGCGTGGATCGGGACGCGCTCGTCCCAGCGCGCGCGGTTGGCCTCGAGCCAGTCTTCGGGGGTCGGAGAGTACATGTCGGCGAGGTTATCCACAGGCCGGGGAGGACGCGACCCGAATTGTCGGCCGCCCGGAGCATCATGGGTCCATGACTGAGAGCAACAGCACCGAGCTCACCACGGAGACCCCGGCGTGGGAGCGGCGCTTCCGCGCGCCGCGCGTCTCCCTGCCCGAGTGGGCCGAGGAGGCCCCCGACCGCTCGCTGTTCGTGTCCAACGCGACGGGGACGTACGAGCTGTACGCCTGGGACCGGGCGAGCGGCGCGCAGCGGCAGGTCACGGACCGGCCGAACGGCACGACGGACGGCACGCTGTCCCCGGACGGCGCGTGGATCTGGTGGTTCGCGGACACCGACGGGGACGAGTTCGGGGTGTGGATGCGCCAGCCGTTCGCCGGCGGCCCGGACGAGCCCGCCGCGCCCGGTCTCGACGCCTCCTACCCGGCCGGGCTCGCCATCGGCCGCGAGGGCACGCTCGTGGTGGGGCGCTCCACGGACGAGGACGGCTCCACGGTCCATCTCGTACGCCCCGGGGCCGGCGCCCCGGTCGAGATCTACCGGCACCGGGAGTCGGCCGGGGTCGGCGACCTCTCGTACGACGGCGCACTGATCGCGATCGAGCACACCGAGCACGGCGACGCGATGCACTCGGCGCTGCGCGTGCTGCGCGCCTCGGACGCGGCCGTCCTCGCCGAGCTCGACGACACCAAGGGCGGCACGGAGGAGCTGGGGCTCACGGTCCTGGGCTTCGCCCCGGTGGCGGGGGACCCCCGGCTGCTCGTCGGGCACCAGCGGCGCGGCCGCTGGGAGCCGATGCTGTGGGACGTGGCGGCGGGCACCGAGACCGACCTCCGGCTCGACCTCCCGGGCGACGTGTCGGCGGAGTGGTACCCGGACGGCTCCGGCCTGCTGATCGTGCACAGCTTCGAGGCCCGCAGCGAGCTCTGGCGGTACGAGATCGCCACCGGCGCCCTGGTCCGGGTGGAGACCCCGGCCGGTTCGGTGTCGAGCGCGACGGCGCGGCCCGACGGCAGCGTCGAGTACCTGTGGTCGTCGGCCGCCGAACCGCCGGTGGTGCGCTCCACGGCCGGCGGTGTCGTCCTCGACCCGCCCGGTGCGAAGGCCCCGCCGTCGGTGCCGGTGGAGGACGTGTGGGTGGACGGGCCCGGCGGCCGGGTCCACGCGCTCGTGCAGCGCCCCGCGGAGGGCGAGGGCCCCTTCCCCACGATCTTCGAGGTGCACGGGGGGCCCGCCTGGCACGACAGCGACGCCTTCGCGTCGGGACCGGCGGCCTGGGTGGACCACGGGTACGCGGTGGTGCGGGTCAACTACCGGGGCTCGACGGGGTACGGCCGGGAGTGGACCGACGCGCTCAAGCACCGGGTCGGCCTGATCGAGCTGGAGGACGTCGCCGCGGTCCGCGCGTGGGCGGTGGCGAGCGGCCTCGCCGACCCGTCGCGCCTCGTCCTGTCCGGCGGCTCCTGGGGCGGGTACCTCACGCTCCTCGGCCTGGGCACCCAGCCGGACGACTGGGCGGTCGGCCTGGCGGCGGTCCCGGTCGCGGACTACGTCACGGCGTACGAGGACGAGATGGAGGCCCTCAAGGCGCTGGACCGGACCCTGCTCGGCGGTTCGCCGGAGGAGGTGCCCGAGCGGTACGCGGCCTCGTCGCCGCTGACGTACGTGGACGCGGTGAAGGCCCCGGTGCACGTCTCGGCCGGCGTCAACGACCCGCGCTGCCCCATCCGGCAGATCGACAACTACGTGGACCGGCTGGCGGCCCGGGGCGCGGTCCACGAGGTGTACCGGTACGACGCGGGCCACGGCTCGCTGGTGGTGGAGGAGCGGATCAAGCAGGTCGCCCTGGACCTGGCGTTCGCCGCGAAGCACCTGGGGGTGTCCGGCCCGGCCTGACCGGCGGCCCCGGGGACCCGGCCGACGGGGGGCCGGGCGGGCTTGCGTACCGTGGGGGCGTGTACCGGTTCCTGAGAACGCCCCGCTGGTGGGGGATCAACGCGTTCGTCCTCCTCGCGATCCCGTTCTGCGTCTTCATGGGCACCTGGCAGCTCGGCAAGTTCGAGGACCGCGTCGACTCCCATCAGGAGGCCGAGCAGCGGCCCGCCGCGAGCTCGCTGAAGGCGGAGCCGCTGGCGTCCCTGCTGCCGGTGGACACGGAGACCTCGGGCCGCGCGGCGGAGGCCCGCGGCCGGTTCGGGGAGCAGTTCCTCGTCCCGGACCGCGAGCTGGACGGCCGCCCCGGCTCGTACGTCCTGACGCTGCTCAGGACGGACGGCGGCCGCTCCCTGCCGGTGGTCCGCGGCTGGCTCCCCACGGGCGCGCAGGCGCCCGCCCCGCCGTCCGGCGAGGTCACGGTGGTGGGCGCGCTCCAGGCGTCGGAGAACGCGGGCACGAAGGGCGTCCGGGCGGCGGGCGGACTGCCCGAGGGCCAGCTCGGCATGATCAGCGCGGCGGCCCTGGTGAACGTGGTGACGGACGACGTCTACGACGCCTGGATCACCCTCGCCGACTCCCCCGCCGGCCTGACGCCGGTCCCGGCCGCCGCCGCGGCGGGCACCGGTCTGGACGCGAAGGCCTTCCAGAACCTCGGCTACACGGCGGAGTGGTTCGTCTTCGCCGGCTTCGTCGTCTTCATGTGGTTCCGCCTCGTGCGCCGCGAGGCGGAGGCGTCCCGGGACGAGGCCCTGGGCCTGTAGCTCCCCGTGCCTCCCGGGATCGCCGGCCCGGGAGGCCCGCCCTGGCCGGTGCGTCCCCGGGGATGCCTCAGGAGGCGTTCAGGATGCCGGTCCGGTAGATGACGCCGGCGCAGGCGTTCGTGACGACCGCCGACGCCGTGGGGCCGCCCGGCTCCGCGGTGTGGCTGACCACGACGCTGCCGTCCGCCGGGGCGCCGTCCTCGTGGACCAGCTGGGGCGTGGTGCCGGTCCCGGCGTCGGACCCCGCGCCCGCCTCCGCGCCCGTGCCCGCCGTGCCGGTGCCTCCGGTGCCCGTGGTGGGGCCGGGGTCGGCGGTGGTGGTCGGCGGGGCCGTCGGCGGCTGCGTGGTGGGCTGCTCGGTGGGGGTGGGCGGCGTCGGGGTCGGCGTGGTCCCCGTCGTCGGGCAGGTCTCGCTCGGCACCCAGACGAACTTCACCTCGTACGAGCCGTTCGGCTTCAGGACGAGCGAGGACGACTCCTGCGACGGGTCGGGCAGGCCGCTGCCGCTGTCCCCGGAGGTGTGCCGGACCACCGCGATCCGCCCAGGGTCGGCCGCGCCGCGCGCCTCGAAGCCGACGACGCCGCTGCCGTCGACGACGCAGTCCCGGCCCGACACGTTGGCGATGCGGAAGTTGCCGTAGAACCTGCCCTGGTCGTCGGGGCCGTGGGCTCCCTCGCTGCTGACGCCGAGCTGGTCGGGGGCGCAGCGGGACGCGGAGCCGCTGCCCGCGCCCTGCGACTGCTGCGGTCCGCCGGCGGCGCCCGGCGACTGTCCGCCGCCGGCCCCCTGGTCGGCGCCCTGGCTCGGCGAGACGCCGGTCGCGGGGCCGTGGGTGCCCTGGCCGCCCTCGGCGCCCGCCTCGGCGCCGGTGCCGCCCTGGGCGTCCTCGCCGTGGCCCGCGTTCACGGCGTCGGCCGCGGAGAGGCCGCCCGAGGAGGCGACGTGCACGAAGGCGGGAACGGCCGTCCCGATGAGGACGACGGCGGCGCAGGCGCCGACGAGTGCCTGGCGCTTGCGGGCGCGGCGCGCGGGGACGGCACGGCGCAGGTGGTCCAGCGAGCCCGCGGAGGGCTCCAGGCCGGCGACGGCCCCCTGGAAGAGCCGCCGCAGCGCGAGTTCGTCGCCGTCGCCCTCGCCGGGTCCGGGCTCGATGTTCACCATGCGCTGTCCACTCACGTCGTTGCGTTCATCCAGGGCGTCGCGCTCGTCACGAGCACCGCCGTCCTCACGGGCCGTCCGACCCGACACCCCGTCGGGCGTCTCGTCTGACACCGGGTCGGGCAGCTCGTCGGGGGACCTGCCGGAGGCCTCGCTCATGCCGTCGCCCCCATCGCGACGCGCAGCGCCGCGATGCCCCGCGAGCCGTACGCCTTCACGGACCCCAGGGATATCCCGAGCGTCTCGGCGACCTGAGCCTCGGTCATGTCGGAGAAGTACCGCAGGGCGAGCACCTCGCGCTGGCGCCGCTGGAGGCCGCGCATCGCCTTGATCAGGTCCTCGCGCTCCAGCTGCTCGTACGCCCCCTCCTCCGCGCTGGCCATGTCCGGCATGGGCTTGGACAGCAGCTTGAGGCCGAGGATGCGGCGGCGCAGCGCGGACCGGGAGAGGTTCACGACGGTCTGGCGCAGGTAGGCGAGCGTCTTCTCGGGCTCGCGGACGCGCTTGCGGGCCGAGTGGACGCGGATGAACGCCTCCTGGACGACGTCCTCGCAGGAGGCCGTGTCGTCGAGGAGCAGCGCGGCGAGGCCGAGCAGCGACCGGTAGTGGGCGCGGTAGGTCTCGGTCAGGTGGTCGACGGTGGTCCCGGCGGCCAGGGAGCCCTCGGCGCTGGTGCGGGGCGCGGGGATGGCGTCCATCCCGGTCGCGCGGGGCGCGGCGGGCACGGGGGCGATCACCGGCATCCCGCCGAGTGCGCGCGGGCGTCTGAACGGACGGACCGCGGGGCCGCGTACGGGGCCGACGGCACTTCCGCGCAGGGGGAGCACCGCGGCGCCCCGAACGGGGAGCACGCCTGTGCCCGCGCCGCGGAGCGGAGCGATGGTCGCGATGTCGAGTACCTCTGCCACGCCTGTTGGACACGCGTCCCCCCGACAGGGTTGTACGCGTACGCCACCCTTTTTGACGGTGAGTCGTATGTCCTCATGCGTAACCGTTCTCCCCCTGTGCCCCGCTTTCACGGCGTGTTCCGCGCCACACGGTCGTGGGTGAACGCAGAGACGCCTCCGCCCGGCCGTTGGTTGCGGCAGGGGGGAAAAGCATCCTCTTCCACGGCATCGCCGCAGTTCAAGAGATATCTGACGCCTAATTGCTCACAGGACGTTCACAGATCCCACAAAGCCGTGACAACCGATTCCGCGATCTGAAGGGCATTCAGGGCCGCGCCCTTGCGCAGGTTGTCGGCGCAGACGAAGAAGTCGAGCGCCCGCTCGTCGTCCATGGAGCGCCGGACCCGTCCCACCCAGGCGGGGTCGGTGCCGACGACGTCGGCGGGGGTGGGGAAGTCGCCCGCGGCGGGATCGTCGTACAGCACGACGCCGGGGGAGGTCGCCAGGACCTCGTGGGCGCGCGCGACCGGCACGGGGTGCTCGAAGCGCGCGTGCACGGTGACGGAGTGCCCGGTCACGACGGGCACGCGGAGGCAGGTGGCGGCGACCCGCAGTGCGGGGAGGCCGAGGATCCGGCGGGTCTCGTCCCGGACGTGCTCCTCCTCCGAGGAGGAACCGTCGGCGCCGGGCGTGCCCGACCAGGGCAGGACGTTGAGCGCGAGGGGTCCGGGGAAGGGGCCGGTGTCCTCGCCGACGGCCCGCCGTACGTCACCGGGGTGGGTGCCCAGGTCGTCGCTGCCGGCGACCAGGCCCAGCTGGGAGCGGAGCGCCTCGACGCCCGCCTGTCCGGCGCCGGCGCCGCTCGCGGCCTGCTGGGCGGTGACGACGAGCTCGGACAGCCCGAACTCGGCGTGCAGGGTGCCCACGGCGACGATCAGCGCGAGGGTGGTGGAGCCGGGGCTCGCCACGATGCCGCGGGGCCGTACGCGCGCGGCGTGGGGGTTGGTCTCGGGGACCACGAGGGGCACGTCGGGGTCGGCCCGGAAGGCCGCGGAGGTGTCCACGACGACGGCGCCCTTGGCGGCGGCGATGGGCGCCCACTGCGCCGCGACCGCCTCGGGGGCCAGGAAGAGCGCCAGGTCGACGCCTTCCAGGGCTTCCTCGCAGAGCGCGAGGATCTCGCACTCCTCCCCGCGCACGGCGGCCTTGCGGCCCGCCGAACGCGGGGAGGCGAGGAGTCGGATCTCGCCCCAGACGTCCGCGTGGTGCGACAGCATCTGGAGCATCACCGAGCCGACGGCTCCGGTCGCACCGACGACCGCGAGCGTCGGCTTCGGCGTCATCGGCCGGTGCCTCCGTAGACGACGGCCTCGTCCGAGTCGCTGTCCAGACCGAAGGCGGTGTGGACGGCGCGCACGGCCTCGTTGACGTCGTCGGCGCGGGTGACGACCGAGATGCGGATCTCGGAGGTCGAGATGAGCTCGATGTTCACGCCCGCGTCGGACAGCGCCTTGAAGAAGTCCGCGGTGACGCCCGGGTTCGTCTTCATGCCGGCGCCGACCAGGGAGATCTTGCCGATCTGGTCGTCGTAGCGGAGCGAGTCGAAGCCGATCGCGCTCTTCGCCTTCTCCAGCTCGTCGAGGGCCTTGCGGCCCTCGGCCTTGGGGAGGGTGAAGGAGATGTCCGTGAGGCCGGTGGAGGCCGCGGACACGTTCTGCACGATCATGTCGATGTTGATCTCGGCGTCCGCGACGGCGCGGAAGATGGCCGCGGCCTCGCCCGGCTTGTCCGGCACGCCGACGACGGTGATCTTCGCCTCGGAGGTGTCGTGGGCGACACCCGAGATGATGGCCTGCTCCACCTTCTGGTCCCCTTGCGGTTCGTTGCTGACCCACGTGCCCTGCAGTCCGGAGAAGGACGAGCGGACGTGGATCGGGATGTTGTAGCGGCGCGCGTACTCGACGCAGCGGTGCAGCAGCACCTTGGAGCCGGATGCGGCGAGTTCCAGCATGTCCTCGAAGGAGATCCAGTCGATCTTCTTCGCCTTCTTCACGACGCGCGGGTCGGCCGTGAAGACGCCGTCGACGTCGGTGTAGATCTCGCAGACCTCGGCGTCGAGCGCGGCGGCGAGCGCCACGGCCGTGGTGTCGGAACCGCCGCGGCCCAGCGTGGTGATGTCCTTCTTGTCCTGGGACACACCCTGGAAGCCCGCGACGATGGCGATGTTGCCCTCGTCGAGGGCGGTACGGATCCGGCCCGGCGTGACATCGATGATGCGCGCTTTGTTGTGGACCGAGTCGGTGATGACGCCTGCCTGGCTGCCCGTGAACGACTGGGCCTCGTGGCCCAGGTTTTTGATCGCCATGGCCAGCAGGGCCATGGAGATCCGCTCTCCGGCGGTCAGCAGCATGTCGAACTCACGCCCGGCAGGGATCGGGGATACCTGCTCGGCGAGATCGATCAGCTCGTCCGTCGTGTCGCCCATCGCGGAAACCACGACGACGACCTGGTGGCCGTCCTTCTTGGTGTCCACGATTCGCTTGGCGACGCGCTTGATGCCTTCGGCATCGGCAACGGAGGAGCCTCCGTACTTCTGCACGACAAGGCCCACGTGCGCTCCTCGCTCAGTCTGTGCCGCAGCCGGCGCTGCGATCGGCTCAGTCTATCGAGCGACCCGGAAACGCCGACCGTATATCACATCCTGAGATGCGGCGCTCAGTAAGTGATCATCCCTTGATGGAGCGGCCCCGCAGGCCCAGGGGGGCCGCGATCTCTTCGAGCATGACGCGGCCGGCCTCTTCGGCGAGGTCGTCCTCGGCGAGGTCCTCGTCGGTGTCGAGGCCGTCGAGCTCGGCGAGGGGCTGGTCGAGGCGGACGTGCGCGACGAGGGACTGGAGGGCGCGGAGGGTGGCCGAGGCGGTGGGGCCCCAGTTGGAGAAGTAGGAGAACTGCCACCACCAGAGGGCCTCGGTGGTGCGGCCCGCGCGGTAGTGGGCGAGGCCGTGGCGGAGGTCGGTGACGATGTCGGCGAGGTTGTCGGAGATCCGGGCCGGGACGGGGGCCTTGCGCGGCTCGTAGGGGTCGAAGACCTCGGAGAAGACGTCGACCGGGTCGAGCATCACCGCGAACCGTTCACGCAGCTCGTCGACGTCCGGCTCGGGTCCCGTGTCGGGCTCGTAGCGCTCGTCGGGGACGATGTCCTCGTGGGCGCCGAGCCGGCCGCCCGTGAGGAGCAGCTGGGAGATCTCCAGGAGCAGGAAGGGCACGGCGCTGTCCGGCTCGTCGCCCTTGGCGACCTCGGTGGTCGCGACGATGAAGCTCTCGATCGAGTCGGAGATCTGGACCGCGAAGTCGTCGGGGTCCTGCGTGACGGAGTGCAGTGTGGCGTCAGACATCGAGCAGCCTCCCTGAGAGCGCACCGGCCCTGTCGTCATACATCTAGCAGCCTCCGTCCCTCGAAGGCACGGCCGAGGGTCACCTCGTCGGCGTACTCCAGGTCGCCGCCGACCGGGAGCCCGCTCGCGAGCCGGGTCACCTTCAGCCCCATGGGCTTGATCATCCGCGCCAGGTACGTCGCGGTGGCCTCGCCCTCCAGGTTCGGGTCGGTCGCGAGGATCAGCTCGGTGACGGCGCCGTCCGCGAGCCGCGCGAGGAGCTCGCGGATGCGCAGGTCGTCCGGGCCGACGCCCTCGATCGGGCTGATCGCGCCGCCGAGGACGTGGTACCGCCCGCGGAACTCGCGGGTCCGCTCGATCGCCACGACGTCCTTGGGCTCCTCGACCACGCAGATGACGGTGAGGTCGCGCCGCGGGTCCCGGCAGATGTTGCACTGCTCCTGCTGCGCCACGTTGCCGCAGACCGCGCAGAACCTGACCTTCTCCTTGACCTCCAGGAGCGCGTGCGCGAGCCGCCGGACGTCCGTGGGCTCGGCCTGGAGGACGTGGAAGGCGATCCGCTGCGCGCTCTTGGGACCGACGCCGGGCAGCCTGCCCAGCTCGTCGATGAGGTCCTGAACCACGCCTTCGTACAACGGAACGCCCTCCTCGGGAGTGCTTGATTCTTACGGTAGTGGCTGGAAGTGCTCGTTAGAAGAGCAGGCTCAGAAGCCCAGGCCCGGCATGCCGCCCATGCCCTGCGCCAGCGGGCCGAGCTTGGCCTGCTGGAGCTGCTGCGCGTTGTCGTTCGCGGCCTGGACGGCGGCCACGATCAGGTCGGCGAGGGTCTCGGTGTCCTCCGGGTCGACCGCCTTGGGGTCGATCACCAGGCCGCGCAGTTCGCCGGAGCCGGTGACGGTCGCCTTCACGAGGCCGCCGCCCGCCTGGCCGTCGACCTCGGTCGCGGCCAGCTCCTGCTGCGCCTTGGCGAGGTCCTGCTGCATCTTCTGGGCCTGCTGGAGAAGCTGCTGCATGTTGGGCTGGCCACCACCGGGAAACACGGTCACTCACTCCTGGGGTTCGTCGCGTCCGAAGTTCGGTACGTCCGTATGTGTCGGTAGGCCGAGCCTACGTGGTCCCCGCCCGCCCTGCCTCCATCACTCTTTCGGGTGAGAAACTGCGGCCTCCTCTACCTGATCAACACCCTCTTGCGGGCGGAAATCCCGGGATTCCGGGCCCGCCGCCCACCATTCGGCGGTAGGAAGGGCAGGCACCACGTGCACCGCACGTCACAGAAGGACATGAGCACTGAGCTGAACAGAGGAGTCCCCCGGTGAGCCAGCAGCCGGAGATGCAGCCGCCGGGGCCCCCCGGGGGAGACGTCCAGCGCGATCTGACCGGTACGCCGTTCCCCCTGGGCGACTGGGGCGAGCCGGCCGAACGGCTCGACGAGCTGTACCGCTGGGTGGAGTCCCAAGCCCTCCGCACGGCGGAGTGGTACCTGTCGGACCGCGTCTGGAAGCGCCGCTGCGCCCGGGCCCTGCGGGTGGGCACGGCCGTCGGGGTGATCGCGGGCGCCGCGCTGCCGCTCCTCGACCTGACCGGGGTCGCCGCGGGCACCGCCGGCTGGGGCTACCTGTCGCTGCTGCTCGGGGCCGCCTGCATGGCCTGCGACCGGTACTTCGGCCTGACGTCCGGCTGGATAAGGAACGTGGCGACGGCGCAGGCCGTGCAGCGCCGTCTCCAGGCGCTGCAGTTCGACTGGGCCTCGGAGAGCGTCCGGGAGGTCCTCGGCCCCACGGAGGGCACCGCCAGCGAGGCCGCGGAGCGATGTCTGGGGGTGCTGCGCCGCTTCTCGGAGGACGTGACGGAGCTCGTACGGGCGGAGACCGCGGACTGGATGGTCGAGTTCCGCTCGGGGCCGGCGCCGCTCGCGCTGCAGTCGGTGGGCGTGGTACCGGCGCGGGCCGAGAGCCACCACCCGGCGGGCCGTTTCCCGCTGCCGCCCGGCACCCGTCCGAACATGCCGCGCCAGCGGCCCCCGGAGGCCCGCTAGGGGCTGTCCGGGGGCGGCGCGGGGTGAGCGGCGGGCCGGTGGGCTCAGCTCAGGATGATCATCGATCCCTGGGCGAGGCTCCGGACCGCCGCCGCGTGCAGTCCCAGCCACACGTGGCGCTCCCGGGCGAAGGGGCTGCCGTCGTGCGGGACCGGGGCGGCCGGCTCCTCCAGGGAGGTCGGGCGCTCCGGCGGCAGCGGGGCCGCGGGCGGGTTCGCCGGGTCGATGCCGATCGAGGGCGCCACGAACTCGAGCTCCCGGAGCAGCCCGTACGAGGAGCCGAGGGGGCCGCCGCCCTCCAGGAGTTCGTCGGTGGTGAGCGGCGCCGGGAAGTCGACCGGCACGTACGCGCCCGCGTGGTCGTAGTGCCAGACCAGGTGGGACTGCTGGGCGGTCGCCTCGAACATCTCCAGGAGCTGTTCGTAGTCCCCGCCGAGCTCGCCGACCGGCTCGACCGGCAGCCCGCACACCTGGAGGAGGTACGCGCGGCGCAGGAAGTGTAGGGCCTCGTAGTCGAAGCCCGCGACGGGGGCGACGTCCCCGGAGAGCCCCGGCATGTACGCGTAGACGGGCACGGTGGGCAGACCGGAGGCGCTGAGCACCGAGTCGAAGACGGCTATCTCTTCGGCGAAGGGGTTGTCGGGGCTGTGGCACAGCACGTCGACGAGGGGGACCAGCCACAGGTCACAGGCCAAGGGAGGCTCGCTCTCCGTCGGTTGCAGGGACGGCCAGGGTAGTCGGCGCGGCCGACGACGCCCACCCGCTGAGGAACTGCCCCCGGAGGCCGGGCCTCAACCCGACCTTTCGGTCCGATGGCGTTTCAGCGGGCGCGCTGCTCCAGGCGGTCCGCCCATTCCAGCGAGTGGGCGTTGTAGTCCCGTACGACCGCGACGGCCGCTTCGGCGTCGCCGCGCGTGATGGCGTCGACGAGTTCCACGTGTCCGCCCCACAGCCAGCCGAGGAGGTCGCGCTCGGAGCGCAGGTAGGGCACGGAGAAGACCCAGGCCTGCACGCGCAGTCTGTGCAGGAAGTCGGCGATGTAGGCGTTGGCGGCGACCAGGCGGCCGAGTTCGCGCCAGTAGCGGATGTCGTAGCCGATGAGGATGTCGAGGTCCCCGGCGCGGGCGGCGCGGGCGGCGGCCTCGCCCCTGCGCCGCACGGAGACGAGCGCGACGCCGATGCCCTGGTCGGGCACGGCGAGCCCGGGCGGGGCGGCCTGCGGCGGGAGCGGCGCGAGGAGGGGCGCGTGGCGGCGGAAGATGCCGTCGACGACGAGCATCCGGGCCTCGACCATGCCCCGGTAGTCGTCGACCGAGTACTGGTGGACGCGGAAGCCGCGGTGCTGGTCGGAGTCGAGGAGCCCCTGTGCGCAGAGGTCGACGAGCGCTTCCCGTACGGGCGTCGCCGACACGCCGTACTGCTCGGCGATCTGTTTGACGGTGAATTCCTCGCCGGGCTGGAGACGGCCCGCGAGCACCTCGTCACGCAGCGCGTCCGCGATCTGCTGTCGCAAGGTGTTGCGGGTGACAGCTCCGCTCAAGGGCATGGGTCGGCCCCCTCCGTCCGGCTTCGGGACACCCTAGTCCAAACGGAGGAAACCTCCCCGGTACTGCGGCTACACGGTGTGCTCGTCGGCCACCGACAGGGCCGCGTCCAGCGCCGCCAGGCCTTCCTTGACCTCCGCCTCGGAGGCGTTGCAGGCGGGAACGGCGTGGGTGCGGTTCATGTTCACGAAGGGCCACAGGCCCTGCTTCTTGGCCGCGGCGCCGAAGGCGGCCATCGGCGCGTTGGCCTCGCCGGCCGCGTTGTACGGGACGAGCGGCTCGCGCGTCTCGCGGTTCTTGACCAGGTCGAGCGCCCAGAAGACGCCCATGCCGCGGACCTCGCCGACCGACGGGTGGCGCTCGGCGAGCGCGCGCAGGCCGGGGCCGAGGACGGTCTCGCCGATGCGGGCGGCGTTCTCCACGACCTTCTCGTCCTCCATCACGTTGATGGTGGCGACGGCGGCGGCGCAGGCCAGCGGGTGACCGGAGTAGGTCAGTCCGCCCGGGTAGGGCCGCTTGTCGAAGGTGGCGGCGATCTCGGCGTTGATGGCGACGCCGCCGAGGGGCACGTAGCCGGAGTTCACGCCCTTGGCGAAGGTCATCAGGTCGGGCACGACGTCGAAGTGCTCGGCGGCGAACCACTTGCCGGTGCGGCCGAAGCCGGCCATGACCTCGTCGAGGACGAAGACGATGCCGTACTTGTCGCAGATCTCGCGGACGCCGGCGAGGTAGCCGGGCGGCGGGGTCATGATGCCGGCGGTGCCGGGCACGGTCTCCAGGATGATCGCGGCGATGGTCGCCGGGCCCTCGAAGGCGATGGTGTCCTCGAGGTGCTGGAGGGCGCGGGCGCACTCCTCCGCCTCGGTGGTGGCGTAGAAGGGCGAGCGGTAGAGGAACGGCGCCCAGAAGCGCACGACGCCGGCGGAGCCGTTGTCGGAGGCCCAGCGGCGCGGGTCACCGGTCAGGTTGATCGCGGTGGAGGTGGCGCCGTGGTACGAGCGGTAGGCGGAGAGCACCTTCGTGCGGCCGGTGTGCAGCCGGGCCATGCGGACGGCGTTCTCGACGGCCTCGGCGCCGCCGTTGGTGAAGAAGATCTTGTCCAGGTCGCCCGGGGTGCGCTCGGCGATGAGGCGTGCGGCCTCGGAGCGGACGTCCACGGCGAAGGCGGGCGCGAAGGTCGCGAGCTTCCCGGCCTGCTCCTGGATCGCGGCGACCACCTTGGGGTGCTGGTAGCCGATGTTCGTGTAGACGAGGCCGCTGGTGAAGTCCAGGTAGCGGTTTCCTTCGTAGTCCCAGAAGTACGAACCCTCGGCGCCGGCGACGGCGAGCGGGTCGATCAGGCCCTGGGCGGACCAGGAGTGGAACACGTGCGCGCGGTCGGCGGCCTTGACGGCCGCGCCGGCCTGGGGATCGGGTTCGACGACATGAGGGGTCATGGGGTCGAGGGTAAGGAAGCGCAGGTGGGGTGGGCCATGACCATCTTGTCCACCGAGACCGGGACGGACGCGACACGTTGCTCCTTCCCTGTTTCCCACCCCCTCCTCATTGACAGCATACTGTCGAAATGACAGTCTTCTGTCATGGGAACCGAGACTGACACCAGGACCGTCCACCTCGCCGTCTACGACACCCTCGCCGACTGGGAGACGGGCCACGCCACGGCCTGGCTCGCCCGCGCCGGCTACACGATCAGGACCGTCGGCCCGGTCGCCGGTGAGCCCGTCACCACCATCGCCGGCATCCGGATCGTCCCCGACCTCGCGCTCGCCGACCTCGACCCCGAGGACAGCGCCCTGCTGATCCTCCCGGGCGCCGAGAAGTACGACGAGGGCGACGACCTCGTCCCGTTCCCCGCCAAGGCCCGCGCCTTCCTCGACGCCGGCGTCCCGGTCGCCGCGATCTGCGGCGCCACCGCCGGCCTGGCCAAGGAGGGCCTCCTCGACGACCGCCCCCACACGAGCGCGGTCTCCTTCTACCTCGACGCCACCGGCTACAAGGGCGGCGAGCACTACGTCGACACGGACGCCGTGACGGCCGGGGACCTGATCACCGCGGGCCCGACGGAGCCGGTCGCGTTCGCCCGCGAGATCTTCGCCCGGCTCGGCGCGTACGAAGGCAAGCGGGACGCCTGGTACCGCCTCTTCCACGACTCGGACCCGGCCGCCTTCCACGAGCTGAACTCGTGAGCCGGGCGCAGCAGGACGCCCTCTCCCGTACGGCCCTGGGCGTCTTCCGGCTCAACGGACAGTTCCTCGCGGTGTCGGAGCGGCTGGCCGAACCGGCCGGCCTCACCGCCGCCTGGTGGCAGGTCCTCGGCGCCGTGCTCCGCGAGCCGCTCCCGGTCGCCGGGATCGCCCGCGCCATGGGCATCACCCGCCAGAGCGTCCAGCGCGTCGCCGATCTCCTCGTACGGGAGGGCCTGGCCGCCTACGAGCCGAACCCCGCCCACCGCAGGGCCAAGCTCCTCACCCCGACGGAAGCCGGGCACGCCGCCGTCCGCCGCATCGACCCCGGCCACGCCGAACTGGCCGCCGAACTCCTGCGGGAGCTGGGCGGCCAGGACGCCTTCGACGAGACCGTCCGGGTCCTCGAACGGCTCTCGGCCGCCCTGGAGGCCGTCAACGCCCGCCACGAGGGCCGGGGGGCCGACGCGGAGCCACCGGACCCGCGAGGGTGAAGGCGGGGCGCGCGACGGGAGCGGGGGGCCGGGGCGGGTCGACCTCTGCGGGTGAACGCGGGGCGGGGCGGCCTCGGGGCGGGGCGGCCTCGGGTGAACGCGGGGCGGGGCGGCCTCGGGGCGGGGCGGCCTCGGGTGAACGCGAGCCGACCCGCCCCTGGGTGATCCGCGGCGCGTGTGCCACGCTGCGCGCCATGGACACGCCAGGGCGTAGCGCCGCCACCACGACCACCGGCTGGGGCATGGTCCTCAGCGGGGCGGCCGCCGTCGTCGCCACCGTCTGCGAGGCCTCCCCGTACCCGCCGCTCGTACCCGAGTTGGCCCTCGCCGGGCTGTCGGCGCTGTTCGCGGCGGGCTGGGTGGTCGCCTCGTACCGGGCGGACGCCCGTGACCGCGAGCGCGAACGCGACCCGCTGAGCAAGCCGTACCGCGAGACCGGGCGGCCGAACCGGGCCCTGCCGTACCTCATCGCCTTCGGCATCCCCGTCGCCGCCTTCGCCGCCTTCCTGACGGCCTTCACGGTCAGCCCCGACTACGGCCGCGAGACCGAGCGCCTGGAGCGCGCCGGATACGACGAGTACGAGGTCTCCGTCGTCCGCCTCGCCGGCGACCCCGAGTTCCACGAGGGCGACCAGGACCGGGACCCGTACTACCTCACCGACCTCACCCTCCGGATCCCGTACGAGGCCGGCCCCCGCGAGGTCACCGTGCGCGGCATGTACACCCGCTACAAGGCCCCCCGGCCCGGCACGAAGGTCGACGTCTGGTTCGCGCCCCGCGACCCCGCCACGCCCGTGGTCGAGGACGGCAGGCGCACCTCGACCCGCTGGTTCCTCGTCTTCTTCATGGGCATCTGGATCTGGCCCCTGCTCCTGGTCGCGGGCAGCACCATCAAGGGCATGTCCGACACGGACGACGTCCACCGGCTGCGCCGATTCGACGCCGGCACCCACCTGCCCGCCCTCGCCATCCTGCTGACCGGCCTCGTCCTGCTCCTGCCGATGGCCGTGGGGTTCGAGGTGGCGGGCTTCGACCGGCTGCCCGCCCTCCTCGCCACCCTCGCCCCGCCCCTCGCCCTCACCTGGGTGGTCAAGCGGTACTGAACAGCGCGGTCACCGTGCTGCGGAGCAGCAGCGGATGCACGAACCGGCCCGACCCCACGATCGACGGCGGGTCCACGATCGTCGTGGAGCCCGCCGCCCGGACCGCGTTTCCTGCCTGGCAGGACTGACTAGCAGGACAGGTTCGCGCCCGCGGGCACGCCCAGGATCTGGGTGAACTGCTGGTACTTGGTGACCCGGCTCTGGACCTGGGCCGGGTTGCCGCCGTTGCACTCGAGGCTGCCGTTGATCGCCCAGATGGTCTGGCCGAAGCCGGCGCCGTTGACCATGGCGTTGTGGGCGGTCATGGTGCCGGGGCCGTTCTGGGTGTTCCAGTACCAGAGGCCGGTCTGCATGGCGACGGCCGGATCCTGCTCGACGCGCCAGGGGTTGTTGAGGAGGTCGATGCCGAGGGCGTCGCCGGCGGCCTTGTAGTTGAAGTTCCAGGAGAGCTGGATGGGGCCGCGGCCGTAGTAGGCGGCCTGACCGGCGGGGCAACCGTAGGACTGGGTCGCGTCGCAGTAGTGGGGGTAGTTGGCGGTGTTCTGCTCGACGATGTGGACGAGGCCGCCGGTCTCGTGGGAGACGTTGGCGAGGAAGGCCGCGGCCTCCTGCTTCTTCACCGTGTCGCTGCCGGTGTTGGCGAAGGCCGGGTAGGACTTGAGGGCGTCGGTGAGGCCCTTGTAGGTGTAGAAGGAGTTCCGGTTCGGGAACATCTGGTTGAACTGGGCCTCGGAGACGACGAATCCGGAGCTCGGCGGCGGGGTCGTGGGCGGGGTGGTGGGCGGAGTGGTGCCGCCGCCGCCGCAGACGCCCTGGTCGGCCCAGACGCCCCACTCGCCGGTCGTACCGGGAGTCTCGTTCTGGGTCCACCACTTGGCCGACCAGTTGTGGCCGTTGTGCGAGACCGTCATCCCGCCCGTGTAGACGCTGGAGGAGTTCCAGGCGGCCGCGCAGGCGGCGGCCGCGCCGGCGGAGGCGGCGGGGAGGAGGAGGACGGCGAGTCCGACGGCCGTACAGAGCGCGGCGATCGCGGTGACCAACTTGCGCAGCATGCGTGCTTCCTTCCGGGTGGGGTCCGGGCGGATTCCGCGCGGATTCCGGCCGCGGATTCCGGGTGGGAGAGCACAGCGAAGCGCTATTGGTCTGGACCTGTCAAGGTCTAGACCAGAAGTTGTGACAGTGGGAATTCCGTTTGCCCCGAAGGCTCGTGATTGACCTTCACCTTGGGGGAAGCCACAGCATCGACAGGACCGGGCGATCCGCCCGGGACGAGAAGGACGAGGAGGGGCGAGCATGGGAATGCTGACCATCGGGGCGTTCGCGAAGGCGTCCCGGCTGTCGCCGAAGGCACTGCGCCTGTACGACGAACTCGGCCTGCTGCCCCCCGCTCGCGTCGACGCGGTCACCGGCTACCGCCTCTACGCACCGGAGCAACTGGACCGGGCCCGGCTGGTCGCCTGGCTCCGGCGCCTGGGGATGCCCCTGGCCCGCATCCAACGGGTCTGCGCACTGGACGCGGACCCGGCGGCCCAGGAGATCCGGACGTTCTGGGCACAGGTCGAGGCCGACACCGCCGCACGGCGGGACCTCGCCACCTTCCTCGTCGACCACCTGTCACGGAAGGAATCCGCCATGCCCCCGACCGCCCCCCTGGAGATCCGCTACGCCGCCCTGTCCGACAGGGGCCTCGTCCGCGAAAGCAACCAGGACACCGCCTACGCCGGTGCAGGCCTGCTCGCCGTCGCCGACGGCTACGGCAGCCAAGGAGCCCCCGCGAGTGCCGCCGCCGTCGACGTGTTCAAGCGCCTCGAAACCGACGGCATCCCCGCGGGGAGCCTCCTCGACGTCCTCGAAGACGCCGTCGAGGAAGCCCGCCGGGCCGTCCACGGCGTCGCCGGAACCTCCGTCGGGACCGGATCTCCGGACGACGGAGTCGGCACGACGCTCACCGCGATGCTCTGGACCGGGTCACAGCTCGCCCTCGTCCACATCGGCGACTCCCGCGTCTACCTGCTGCGCGAAGGGGAGCTGCACCGGATCACCCACGACCACACCCTCGTGCAGTCGATGGTCGACGACGGACGCCTCGACCCGGAGGAGGCCGCCTCCCACCCGCAGCGGTCCCTGCTGGTCCGCGCCCTGGGCCCGGGAGCCGACGTCACCCCCGACCTGCGCCTCCACGACCCCCGGCCCGGAGACCGGTACCTGCTCTGCTCCGACGGCCTGTCGGCCGTCGCGCCGACCGGGGAGATCCACCGGATCCTCTCCGGGGTCGCCGAGCCCGAGCGGGCGGTGCGCGCCCTCGTCGCCCTCGCCAACGACTCCGGCGGCCCCGACAACGTCAGTTGCGTGGTCGCGGACGTGGTGGAGGTCCGGGGGTAGGGGTACGGCGACGGCGGCGGGCAGGGGCGGGCAGGGGCTCCGGGGGGAGTGTCAGCGGTCCAGGAGGCGCTCCAAGAGGCTGGCGAGCAGCGCGCGTTCGGCGACGGTGAGCGGGCCCATCAGCTCGTCCTGGGCTTCGGCGAGGACCTTGTCGAGGCGTTCGAGGTGCTTGCGGCCGCGCGCCGTGAGGGTGATGACGTTGCGTCGGCGGTCGGCCGGGTCGGGAGTGCGCTCGACGTGGCCCTGGTCGACGAGTTCGTTGATGACCGAGACCAGGTCGCTGCGGTAGATGCCCGTGCGGCGGCTGAGGTCGGCCTGGCTGGCGGCGCCGTTCTCGTCGAGCGAGACGAGGGCCGCGTAGTGCCACTTGCGGGCGTCCTCGGCGGCGAGGCCTGCGCTGACGAGGCGGTCGGCCTGCGCGGCGGTGAGGGCGAGGAGGCGGCTGGGGAGGGCGCGGAGGCGCTCCGGGGTCTCGGGCGAGTGCTCGGTCATGTCGCGCAGATTACCCGTTGCGTTAGTGCCCCGAACGGTATAACTTCATTAGTGGCACGAACGTTAGTGCCGTGAATGTTATCGACATGAACGCAAGGGGAGTGAACGCCATGCCCGTGATCGACGTCCTCGACTCGACGATGTTCCACGAGTCCCGCGAAGGGACCGGCACTCCCTTCGTCTTCCTGCACGGCAACCCGACCTCGTCCCACCTCTGGCGCCACGTCCTGCCCGCCGTCGGCGGCGGGCGGCGGCTGCTCGCGCCTGACCTGATCGGGATGGGGCGCTCGGGGAAGCCGGACATCGCCTTCGACTACGCGGACCAGGCGCGGTACCTGGACGCCTGGATCGAGGCCATGGGGCTCGACGAGGTCGTGCTCGTCGGGATCGACTGGGGCGGTTCGCTCGCCTTCGACTGGGCCGCCCGGCACCCCGAGCGGGTGCGCGGGGTCGCCTTCATGGAGACGATCGTGCGTCCGATGGGCTGGGACGAGTTCCCCGAGAAGGCGCGGGAGCGCTGGGAGGCCTTCCGCACGCCCGGGGTCGGCGAGCGGATGGTCCTGGAGGAGAACACCTTCGTCGAGGACTCCTTCGCCCACACCGTGCTCTCGGGGCTCCCCCAGGCCGACCACGACGTCTACCGCGCGCCGTACCCGACACCGGAGTCCCGCCGGCCCCTGCTGGAATGGGCGCGGGCGATGCCGCTGGGCGGGGACCCGAAGGAGGTCGTCACCCGCGTCGAGGCGTACGGAGACTGGCTCGCGTCCTCCCCGGACGTCCCCAAGCTCCTGCTGACCTTCTCCGGCTCGCCGACCCTCATGATCGACCCCGCTACGGCGACCTGGTGCGCCGAGCACATATCCGCCCTGACCACGACCCCCTGCGGCCCGGCGGGCCACCAGGCCCCGGAGGACCAGCCCCAGGCGATAGCGGCCGCACTCACCGCCTGGGCGGACGCGGAGGGCCTGACCTCGGCCTGATCCGCCTCACCGCGGCCTGATCCGCCTCGCTGCGGCCTGATCCGCCTGACCGCGGCCTGACGCGCCTTGCGATGGGCACGGGCAACGCAGGGCCTGGCCACGGCCTGATGCGCCTGACCGCGGCCCGACCGCGCCTGACCCGCCCGTCGGCGGGCACGGGCAGCGCCGGCCCAGGCTGGACCGGCGCCTCGGGTCGTCGCGGGTCAGATCATCAGGATGATGCGGCCGGGGCGGTGGCCCGCCTCGGCTCGGCGGTGGGCCTCGGCGGCCTCTGCCAGGGGGAGGACGTCGGCCACCCGGGTGATCAGTTCGCCGTCCGCGACCTTCTGGAGGCTCTCGCGCAGCGCGACGGCGTCGGGGGTGGCGCGGATGGTCTCGACGCGGATGTCGCGCTCGGCGGTCGGGACGCGGTCGGGGGCGAGGGCGAGGAAGACGCCGCCGTCCTTGAGGACGGGGAGGAGGGCGTCGCCGACGAGCGCGCCGTCGAAGACGGCGTCCACCCGGTCCGGGTCGCCGGCGAGCACCTTGGCGACCACGTCCTCGGGGGCGCCGCGGGTGACGACGTGGTCCGCGCCGAGGACCCGCAGTTCGCTCTCGTCGCCCTCGTGGGCGACGGCCACCACCCGCATTCCGGCGGCGTGGGCGTACTGGATGGCCAGCCGGCCGACGACCGCGCTGCCACCGGTCACGAGCAGCGTCGCCCCCGCGGGGAGGGCGATCCGGCCGAGGCCCTGCTGGGCGGTGGCCGCTGCCAGCGGAAGGGAGGCGGCCACGGTGAACTCCAGGTCGTCCGGCATCGGGGCGATCCAGTCCGGGGCGACCCGGAGGACCTCGGTGTAGGTGCCCTCGCCGGTCAGTTCCTGGTACCAGGGCACGAAGCCGGCCACCCGGGTCCCCGCGGCCATGCCGGGCACGGGATCGAGCAGCTTGCCCGCGAAGTCCGTGCCGAGGATGAAGGGAGGCTTGAGCGCGCCGACGGCGTCGGCGTACCGGCCTGCGCGGATCCGAAGGTCCGCCTGGTTCACACCGGCCGCCTTCATGCTTACCCGCACCCGGCCGGGGACGTCCCCGGCCTCCGGTTCGGGCCGGCGGGCCATTCTGAGGACCTCGGGTCCGCCGTAGGCGATCACTTCGACGACACGCATCGGGTACTCCTCAGACGGAAGGCCCCCTCGTGGCCATTACACCCACGCTCACCACCCCCGGCAACCCCTGCCCGTCCACCTGAACGAACGGAGAAGTCCGTGTGTCGGCCCGCTACACCACCCCCGCCTTCGCACAGGCGTCCGTACCGTCCCGGCCATGGAGTGGATAACCGCGGAGAACGTGATCGCCCTGGGGACGGCGCTCCTCGGAGTCCTGGTCTCGGTCGGCGTCGTCTGGCTCGACCGCTTCTCGCCGCAGCGCAAGCGGCTCGGCTACCGCGTCCAGCTCAACACCCCGCTCCACCGGGAGGAGAACCAGGACAGCGAGGTCATGACCGTCCGGGAGGGCGAGGTGGTGGGGATGGCCGCACCCGCCAACGGGTCCACGCTCGTCCTCCTCCGCATCGAGAACGACCGGGATCTCGACATCAGCTCCGACGACTACGGCGCCTCCACCGACCCCCACGGGCTGCGGATCACCTTCGGCGACCGGACCGTGCAGGGCGTCGTCGCCACCGTCCCGGCCGGCTGGGTGTCCATCCGGGAGGACCTGGAGCGCGCCCCCAGACTGGGCCGGAACGACAGCGCGGTCCTCGTCCCCAAGGTGGCGCTCGAACGGGGCCAGTACTTCAAGCTGCTCGTCCAGCTCTCCGGCGGGGTGGCCGACCGGGACATCAAGGTCGACGGCAGCCTCCACGGCGGCGCGATCCGGCGGAACAGGAGCACCACCCCCGACGACAAGGCCGCCCGTTTCAGCCCCACGGCCCGGACCGTCACCGTCGTCCTCACCGCCTGCGTGGTCGCCCTCGCCGCGATCATCGTCCGGGAGCAGACCCCGCCGCCGGTCGGCTGCGCCCGGGGCACCCTGACCGTCACCGGGTCGACGGCCTTCGCGCCGGCCGTCCGGGAGGTCGCGGCGAAGTACGAGCGGGACTGCGAGGGCTCGACGGTGATCGTGGACGTGCACGGTTCGACCGCCGGGATACGGGAGCTGGCCGCCGCGGGGGCGAAGAAGGACAAGGGTGCGCCGGCCGTCGTCGCCCTGTCGGACGGGCGCAAGCCGGGCGGCTACCCGGCGCTGCGGGAGAGCATGATCGCCGTCTCCCTCTTCACCCTCGTCCTGAACGACGGGATACCCGTCGACGACCTCACCCAGGAGCAGATCCGCGGGCTCTACCGGGGGGAGATCACCAACTGGAACCAGATCGTCCCCGGGCTCGACCGGCCGGTGCTGCTCGTCAGCCGGGACGCCAACTCCGGTACCCGGCAGGTGTTCCAGCGCCGGGTCCTGAACCGCAACGAGCCGGCGAACTCCTCCCAGGACTGCGTGACGCGCGACGACCCCGAAGCGAAGGTGATCCGCTGCGAGCTCGACTCCACCGAGCAGGTCCTGTCCACGGTGGCCGCGCTCCCCGGGGCCGTCGGCTACGCCGAACTCCGCGCGAGCGACGGCCGGAAGGGCCTCCACAAGGTGGCCGTGGACGGGCGCCGGCCCGTGGTGGACGAGATCGGCACGTCCGGGTACCCGTACCGGGAGATCGAGTACGCCTACACCTGGGGCCGACCGCCGGCCGACTCCCTGACCGCCAGTTTCCTGACCTATCTGGGCCGGGGCAGCGGCCAGGACGTCGTCCTCGCCCACGGCCACCTGCCCTGCGCCACCCCGAAGGGGCTGCGGGTCTGCGGAGAGGGGTGACGGGCCCCCGCAGGATCTTCACGGGACGGGTGACGCCCTGTCTGGCATGCTCTTTCGACGTGGAGCCATTGAACGCGGAAGACCCGGTCGGCATCGGCCCGTTCCGACTGATCGGCCGCCTCGGGGTCGGAGGGATGGGCCGGGTGTTCCTGGCGCGTTCGGCCGGCGGGCGGACGGTCGCGGTGAAGGTGGTGCACGCGCAGCTCGCCGCCCAGGAGGAGTTCCGGCTCCGGTTCGCGCGCGAGGTCGCCGCCCTGGAGCGGGTCGGCGGCACGGGCACGGCGCCCGTCCTCGGCTCGGACACCTCCGCCGAGGCACCGTGGGTGGCCATCGGCTACGTACCGGGGCCGTCGCTGCGGACGGTGGTGGGCGACGAGTTCGGCCCGCTGCCGCCCACGACCGTGCGGTCCCTGGCCTCGGGCCTCGCCCGCGCCCTCGTCCACATCCACGCCGCCGGACTCGTCCACCGGGACCTCAAGCCGTCCAACGTGCTGCTGACCGTCGACGGGCCCCAGGTCATCGACTTCGGCATCGCCCGCGCCGTCGACACCGTCTCCGAGGGCGGCGGCCTGACCAGCACCGGGGCCGTCGTCGGGTCGCCCGGCTTCATGTCGCCCGAGCAGGTGCGCGGCGACCGCCTCACGCCCGCCTCGGACGTCTTCTGCCTCGGCTCGGTCCTCGTCTACGCGGCGACCGGCCGGGCCCCCTTCGGGACGGCCGACAGCGGCGTCCACGCCACCATGTTCCGCATCGCCCACGACGAGCCCGACCTGACCGGCGTGGCGCCCGAACTCACCGGGCTGATCAAGGCCTGCCTCGCCAAGGACCCGGCGGCCCGGCCGTCCGCCGCCGAGATCGCCGAGACCGTCCAGGTCGCCGACCCGTGGCTCCCGGCGGACGTCCTCGCCCCCATCGGCCGCCACGCCGCCCGGCTCCTGGAGGCGGAGGCGGAGAGCGGAGCCCTCGCGGCGACCGGCACCGGGAGCACCGCCCTCCCCGCCGGCGACCCGACGCCTCCCACTCCCCTGCCGTCCACCGCCGCCCCGGCCCCCCGGGCCGCCGCCCGGCGCCCGCGCCGCACCGCCCTGGTCGCCGGCCTCGCGGCCCTCGCCGTGGCGGCCGCGGCCACCGTCGCGTACACCTACCGGCCCGACCCGGACACCGGCCGCGACGAGCAGAAGAACCGGGCCGCCGGCGAGACGGGCGACGTCTCCGCCCGGCCCGCCGGGATCGTCCCCGGCGCCTTCCTCGGCGCCTGGGAGGGCATCCTCCAGGGCTCGCCCGAGTCCCCCCGGGAGACCGCCCGGATCGAGATCACCCAGGGCGCGGCGGGCTCCAAGAGCGCGGTCTACGTCCAGGTCACCGAGAACCGGCTGTGCATGGGCCGCTCCCGGCTCGTCTCGGCCGACGAGGACAAGGTCGTCTACGGCGAGTCCGACGTGACCACCAGCGTGCCCGCCGCCCGCTGCACCCCGGCCGCCCACCAGACCCTCACCCTGCGCTCCCCCGACGTCCTGGAATGGGCCTCGGGCGCCGCGAAGGCCACCTTCCGCAAGGCCCCCAGCGGCCCCGCCGTCGTCCCGGCCCGCTTCCTCGGCCACTGGTCGCGCATCCCCGCGCCGGAGGTGTACGGCAAGGACGACGACCGCTTCACCTCGGAGGTCACGATCACCCAGGGCCCGGTCGGCGCCCCCGTGATCAGCGTCATCGACGGCTATCCGCGCACCATCGACGGCGTCATCACCACCGAGGACTGGTCCTGCGGCACCACGGCCGTCCTCGCGGGCGTCGGCGACATGCTGATCCTCGGCCCCAGCACCCGCGACACGACCGCCTGGGACCGCGAGTGCCAGGAGGGCCTCTCCCGGTTCCTGGTCGTCGACAAGCTGAACGGCAAGGACCGGCTCCTCGCCTACCCGATGCTGGACGGCGAACCGAACGAGTACCACCGGTCCTCCTGACCCCTCGGGAGGACCGCGGGTCCCGGTACCGCTCAGCCGCCGAGCATCGACAGGATCTGGTGGATCAGGGCGAGCGCGGGCGCACCGGCCGTCCCCACGGACTCGAGGATCCCGCCGACCCGCTCCAGGGCGGTCCGCCGCACCGCCGGGTCCGCGGAGCCGCCGATCTCCGCCTCCGCCGCCTCCACCGTCCGGGCCGCGAGGGGCCGCAGTTGCCCGCGCAGCTCCTGGAGCAGCGGCAGCAGCTCCTGGACGGCCCGCTCCAGTTCGGCGCCGGCGGCGGGCCCGCCGGTCACGACCGTCCGCTTGTCGATGCCGACGCTGTGCGTGGTGTTCTCCATCCGCACCACGTCGCCGTAGTAGTGGTCCCCGCCCGTCACTTCGCCACCCCCGTGTTGCCGCTGCCGCCGTACATGTTCACGGCGTCCCCGAAGAAGTAGTTGCCGTAGTTGGTGATCGCGAGCGTCCCCACCGCGACCTGGAGTTCGGCGTCCGGCTTGTCGATCGCCTCGGCGATCAAGTGCACGAGCCCGTTCAGGTAGGCCCGCTTGCCGGTCACCAGGGCCGTGGACCGGCCGTTCGTCTCGATGGCGAGGACGTCGTGCGGCGGGGCGAAGACCACCGAGCACATGTCGCCGATGAAGTAGATCAGCAGGACCGCGACGAGGAACAGCGCGACCCCGAGGAAGCCGGCGTCGCCGCCGTCCGAGCTGTACGAGTCCCACGAACTCGACGTCGAGTCCTCGAAGTACATCAGGATCAGGAACACGGCGAGGGTGGCCCCGCCCCGCTTCAGGAACCGGGCGAAGGCCTCGGCCCGGCGGGGCCGCAGCACGAAGGTGTAGACCCGGACGATGTTCTCCAGCGGGTAGGCGCCCCCGTGCACCCAGAGCAGCCGCTTGCTGATGACGAGCCCGTTCCGCGGCGGCGGCCCGGACGGCGGAGGCGAGTGCGCCGGCCTGGGCACCGGCGTGTGCGTGGGCTTCGGCGGCGGCGTTTCGTTCGCCTGCGTCGGCTTCGGCGGCGGCGTTTCGTTCGTGTCCATGCATCCCCCCGAGGTGGAGCCGCTACGGCGTGCCCCTCATTACGCAGCCGAACCACCCGTCCCACAAGGCGAGTTCAAGCCTCCCGGGAGACGACTTCGGCCGTCGCGCGGGCGTAGTCGTGGACCAGGGGGCGGGGGTCGGCGGCACGCCAGGCCAGTGCGAAACGGCTCGGAGCGACCCCCCGGACCGGGCGGGTGACGACACCGCCCCTGGTGAGCAGCGGCGCGTTCCCCGCCGCGACCAGGCAGATCCCGAGACCGCCGACCAGCGCCTCATAGGTCTCGTCCGCGGTGGCGATCTCCGCGCCCACGACCGGAGCGCGCCCGCCCCGCGCCTCCACCGCGAGCCAGTGGTCGCGGAGTTCGGGCCCCGTGCCCGGAAGGGCGAGGAAGGGCTCGTCGAGGAGCTCGGCGAAGTCCAGGACGTCACGGTCGGCCAGCGGATGGGACTCCGGAAGCGCGACGAGCCGGGGCTCCGTGGCCACGACCACCCAGCGGAAGCGGTCCGCGCCCGCCAGCGGAAGCCAGACGAACGCCACGTCGCTGCTCCCGTCGACGAGTCCCGCCGTCGGGTCCTCCCACCCCACCTGCCGCAGCCTCAGCCGGGCCTCCGGACGGACCCCCGTGAACCGGGACCGGATCGCCGGCAGCAGCCCGCCCCGCCCCGGGCTGGTGCTCATCCCGACGACCAGGGTGCACTCCGAGGCCTCCCGGGCCCGCCGCACCGCCCCGTGCCCCTCCTCCCAGGCGTCGAGCACGGCACGGGCGTGCGGCAGCAGGGCCGTACCCACGGAGGTCAAGGACACGCCCCGCCCGCCGCGGTCGAAGAGGGGGGCACCGAGCTGCCGCTCCAGCGCCCGGATCTGCTTGCTGAGCGCGGGCTGCGAGACGTACAGCCGCTCGGCCGCCCGGGTGAAGTGCAGCTCCTCGGCGACCGCGAGGAAGTAGCGCAGATCCCGCCCGTGGACGTCCGTGATCGTCATGCCCCTGGGTTATCACGCAGGATCTTGGACGAACAACATCCCTCTGTCCCAACCTTGTTGGGACACCGAACTGCCATCGGGCAGCACCCACGAGGGAGAGCACAGCATGAGCAAGGTCTGGCTGATCACCGGCGCCAACAGCGGCTTCGGACGCGCCTTCGCCGAGGCCGCCATCGCCGCCGGCGACGTCGTGGTCGCCGCCGCCCGCCGCACCGAGACCCTCGACGGACTGGTCGCCGCGCACCCCGACCAGGTGGACGCCGTCGCCCTGGACGTGACCGACACGGCGGCGGTCGACCGGGTCGTCGCGCACACCGTCGAGCGCCACGGCCGCGTCGACGTCCTCGTCAACAACGCGGGCCGCACCCACGTCGGCTCCGTCGAGGAGACGGGCGACGCCGAACTGCGCTCCCTCTTCGACGTCCACGTCTTCGGCCCCGCCGCCCTCACCCGCGCCGTCCTGCCCCACATGCGGGCCCGCCGCTCCGGCGCGATCGTGCAGATCAGCAGCGTCGGCGGCCAGATGTCGATGGCCGGGTTCGGCGCCTACAGCGCCACCAAGTTCGCCCTCGAAGGCATGTCGGAGGCGCTCGCCGCCGAGGTCGGCCCGCTCGGCGTCAAGGTCCTCATCGTCGAGCCCGGCGCCTTCCGCACCGGCCTCTTCGGCAACCACAGCGTCAGCGGCGACACCATCGCCGACTACGCCGACACCGTCGGCGGCACCCGCGCCTTCGTCGAGACCGGCGGCGGCACCCAGGCCGGCGACCCCGCGAAGGCCGCGGCCGCCGTCCTCGCCGCGCTGAACGCCGACGAGACCCCGCTGCGCCTCGCCCTCGGCGACGACTCCATCGACACCATCTACGCCCACCTGGACCAGGTCCGGTCCGACCTCACGGCGTGGGAGAAGGTCGGCCGCGACACCAAGCTCTCCTGACGCAGAGCTCTCCTGACACCAGGTGTGCAAGGATCCGCCGGTGGACCAACTCCGTGCGGAAGACCCGGCGTTCATAGGCCCCTACCGCCTCGTCGGCCGGCTCGGCGCGGGCGGCATGGGCATCGTCTACCGCGCCGAGGCACCCGACGGACAGGCCGTGGCGGTCAAGCTCGTCCGGGCCGAGGCGGCGGCGGACGAGGAGTTCCGCCGCCGCTTCGCCCGCGAGGTGCGGGCGGCGCGGCTGGTCGGCGACGCGTGGACCGCGCGGGTCCTCGACGCCGACACCGAAGCCGAAGTTCCCTGGGTCGCCACCGAGTACGTCCCCGGGCCCTCGCTGCGCGCCGCCGTCGAGGGCCGGCTCGGCCCCCTCCCGGCCGCCTCCGTCCTCGTCCTCGCCCACCGCCTCGCCCTCGCGCTCCGCGCCATCCACGGGGCGGGGCTCATCCACCGCGACCTCAAGCCGTCCAACATCCTGCTCACCGTCGGCGGCCCCCGGGTCATCGACTTCGGCATCGCCCGCCGGGCCGTCCTCTCCTCCGAGAGCGACCTCACGCGCACCGGGGTCCTCATCGGCTCCCCCGAGTTCATGTCCCCCGAGCAGGTCCGCGGCGACGACGTCACCCCCGCCGGCGACGTCTTCTCCCTCGGCGCCGTCCTCGCCTACGCCTCCACCGGCCGCGCCCCCTTCAGCACCGGCGACCCCGGCGTCCACGGCCTCCTCTTCCGCGTCGCCTACGAGGACCCGGACGTGGCGGGCGTCCCCGAGACCGTCGCCGAACTCGTCCACGACTGCCTCCGCAAGGACCCCGCGGACCGCCCCACCGTCGACGCCCTCGTCTCCCGCACCCGCAAGGCCCTCGGCGGCGCCTGGCTCCCCCCGGAACTCCTCGCCCGCCTGGACGAGGACGCGGCGGACTTCCTGCGCGCGACGCCCGCTCCCGTACCGCGCCCGCGCCCCCGCCCGCGCGACCGGACCCGCCTGGTGGAGCCCGTCCTCACGGCACCGGACCCGACCCGGCCCGTACGCGTCCGACCACCGGTGCGGCGGACGACCGTCCGGGACTCCCTCCGGCGGCCGACGGGGCTCCTCGTGGCCGCGGCGGTCGCCGCCTACACCTTCTTCACGGGTGCCCCGCCGTTCCTGCGGGCGTCCGACGGGACGCGGGAGGCGGCGCCGTTCGCCGGGGTGTGGCACGTGGACCTGACCGGGTCCATCGCCCCGTTCGCCATGCGGCTCGACGTCACGAACTCCACCGAGGTGGGATGGCGTTCGGGAACCTATGTGGCCGCCACGGACACCAGTGTCTGCCAGGGAGAGATGGCCCTGGCCGGCCGTACGCACGCGGAGATGGTCCTCGCGGACTTCCGGGTGGTGCGCAGCACCCCCGACGGCCTCACGGCGAAGGAGTGCGGGCTCCCGGCGGAGTTCACCATGGTCCAGGGAACCGAGGAGTTCGACGCCTCATGGCGCCGGGGCGGCGCCCACATCATGATGGCGCGGGTGGACGAACCCTCGGCCGAGATACCGCAGGCGTTCCTGAATATCTGGAGTTCGGGAAACGGCCTCGTGGTCGCCATCCGGCGTGGGGTCGTGGGCGACCCCGTCGTCAGGACCGTCACCACGCAGGCCGACCGGCACTGCGAGTCCACGTCCGCGCTTCTGCTAGTCGACGGACAGCGCCTGGTCACCGCGCCGGCGGTGACCGACCGAACGGCCTCGGACGCCGGGTGCCGGGCGGACGCCATCGCCTGGAACTACGTCCTCGACTGGGACTCCTCGCGACCGCCCCGCCTCACCCTCGAGTCGCCCGCCACGACTTCCGTCCGGCGTCTGCGCCTCGTGCAATAG
>NZ_JBHJQI010000087.1:0-34198 GCF_042262805.1 Streptomyces sp. NPDC056361 | reverse complement strand
GGGACTCCGGACCCGGCGCCGCGCCGTCGCGGGGCCGTCAGTCGCGGCGGGCCCGGTTGCCGGGGCGGCCGGCGACCCAGACGCGGATCGTGTCCGCGTACCAGTAGGGCTTGCCCGACTCCACCCGATCGGGCGGCGGCAGCAGTCCGTGCTTCCGGTAGGAGCGGACCGTGTCGGGCTGCACCCGGATGTGTGCGGCGATGTCCTTGTACGACCAGAGCCTTCTGTCCGTCATGCCCGGTACCTCCCTGCGCGCCGCGCAGCGGTGGCAGGGGGTGCCGTTCGGGGGCGCTGCGGGCGGGCGTCGGCGATCAAGCGATCAATCAGCCTGTTGCCCGTTGCAACGGCCTTCCCGACGGGAGGAGAGGGGCTGTCGACCGCCTGTGACGCAAAACCCGCGTAACGGAGACATGCGTGACGGCGCAGGGACCCGTGTGACGGAAGCGGCACACGCGCCCACCGGTGTGTCCGCGTGCGTCACCCCTGGTCAGGCGGGTATGCGCCGGGCTTCACACCCAGCCGTACGCCGATCACGCCCGCCCCCGCGCCGGTCATGCCCGCCCCCGCGCCGGTCGCCCGCCCGCGCCGGTCACACGCCGCAGGAGCGGAGGAAGCTCCGGGTGCGCAGGGCGATCGGGTACGGGGCGTCCGGCTCGCACGGGTACATGTCCTGCTCGACGATGGCGAAGAGGTCCACGTCCAGGGCCCGCGCGGCGGCCAGCACCGGTTCGAGCGCGGGCACCCCGGACGGCGGCTCGCACATCACGCCCCGCGCCACCGCCGGCCCGAACGGCACCCCCTCGGCCACCACCCCGGCGAGCACCTCCGGATCGACCTGCTTGAGGTGCAGATAGCCGATCCGCTCGCCGTAGGTCTCGATGAGCTTGACGCTGTCCCCGCCGGCGTACGCGTAGTGCCCGGTGTCCAGGCAGAGCGCGACGGCCTCCGGATCGGTCGCGTCGAGGAAGCGCGTCACGCTCTCCTCGCCGTCCAGATGGGTGTCGGCGTGCGGATGGACCACGATCCGCAGCCCGTACCGCTCGCGGACCTCGCGGCCCAGACGCTCCGTCAGCCGCGTCAGGTCCCGCCACTGCCCGGCGGAGAGCACCGGATCCTCCAGGACCTCGCCCGTCCGGTCGTCCCGCCAGAAGGACGGGATGACGACCAGATGGGCGGCGCCCATCGCCTGGGCGAGGGCCGCGTTCTCGGCGACGTGCGCCCAGGTGCGGTCCCAGACGTCCGGGCCGTGGTGCAGCCCGGTGAAGACCGTCGCCGCCGACACCCGCAGACCGCGCCGCGAGGTCTCCTCCGCGAGGACGGCGGGATCGGTGGGCAGATAGCCGTACGGGCCGAGCTCGATCCAGCCGTAGCCGGCGCCCGACACCTCGTCGAGGAAGCGCTGCCAGGGCACCTGCCGGGGATCGTCGGAGAACCACACCCCCCACGAGTCCGGGGCGGAGCCGACACGGATACGGGACGGTGGCGCCGGTTTCGTCATGATTGCCACCCTGACCGGGGCGCGGGGGAGCGTCAAGACGGTCGTCCGGATGTCCGGACATATCGTTGACAGCCCTCCGGACGGACGACTAGACCTGGTGGCGGGGCCGGAGCCGAGAGGTGGCGGGTGCAGACGGAGCCGTACGAGCTGATCACCATGGGGCGCCTCGGCGTGGACCTGTACCCGCTGACCAGCGGAGTCGGGCTCGACCGGGTCGACACCTTCGGCCGCTTCCTCGGCGGCTCCCCGGCCAACGTGGCCGTCGCCGCCGCCCGGCTCGGCCGGCGCACCGCCCTGGTCTCCCGCACCGGGGCCGACCCCTTCGGCACCTTCCTGCGCAGGCAGCTGGCGGACTTCGGCGTGGACGCCCGCTGGGTCACCGAGGTCGACGCCCACCCCACCCCCGTCACCTTCTGCGCCCTCTTCCCGCCCGACGACTTCCCGCTCTACTTCTACCGCCGGCCCCAGGCCCCCGACCTGGAGATCCACCCGCACGAACTGGACCTCGACGCGATCCGCGCCGCCCGGGTGTTCTGGGCGACCGGCACCGGCCTGTGCGCCGAACCCAGCCGCACCGCGACCCTGGCGGCGCTCCGGGCCCGCACCGGCGGGGGGACGACGGTCCTCGACCTGGACTGGCGTCCGATGTTCTGGACGGACCCGGCGGCGGCCCGCCCGTACTACGCCGAGGCGCTCCGCCACGCGACCGTCGCCGTCGGCAACCTCGACGAGTGCGAGGTGGCGACCGGGGAACGCGACCCCGACGCCGCCGCCCGCGCGCTCCTCGCCACCGGCACGGTCCGCCTCGCCGTCGTCAAGCAGGGCCCCGAGGGCGTCCTCGCGCTCTCCGCCGACGGCACCCGCGCCGAGGTGCCGCCGCTGCCGGTGGAGGTCGTCAACGGCCTCGGCGCGGGCGACGCGTTCGGCGGGGCGCTCGTCCACGGCCTGCTCGCCGGCTGGGACCTCGAACGGACCCTGCGCCACGCCAACGCCGCCGGCGCGATCGTCGCCGGCCGCCTCCCCTGCTCCTCCGCCATGCCCTGCGCCTCCGAGATCGACGAAGCCCTCACCGCCGGCACGGGAACGATTCCGGCAAACAAGGGGTAGGGATCCGCGCATGAGCCCCGACCGACCTCTCTCCCTCCACCTGCCCGCCGGGACCGCCGCCCGCGGCCCGTACGCCGTCGACATCGACCCGGAGCGGGCCGGATGGGCGTACTCCGCCCTCCGGGTGCTCACCCTCGGGCCGGGGGAGACGCACGCGTTCGACAGCGGAGATGGCGAATGGGTCGTGCTTCCCCTCGCCGGTGCCTGTAGCGTGCGCGTCGACGGCGAGATCCTCGAACTCCAGGGCCGCGCAGGCGTGTTCGACGGAGTGACCGATTTCGCCTATGTACCGCGCGACGCCCACGCCCAGATCGCCTCCGGCGCGGGAGGCCGCTTCGCTTTGGCAGGAGCGAAGTGCGAGCGACGACTCCCCGCCCGCTACGGCCCCGCGCCGGAGGTTCCCGTCGAGACCCGGGGCCGGGGCAACCGCGAGCGCCGGGTGCGGAACTTCGCCTCGGCCGACGCCTTCGCCTGCGACCGCCTCATCGCCGTCGAGGTCGTCACGCCCGGCGGCAACTGGTCCTCCTACCCGCCGCACAAGCACGACGAGCACCGGCCCGGCGCCGAGTCCGTCCTGGAGGAGATCTACTACTACGAGATCGACGGCCCGGGCGCCCTCGCCTACCAGCGGATCTCGCCCTCCCGGCCCGGCGGCGCCGACCTCCTCGCCGAGGTGCGGGACGGCGACGCCGTCCTCGTCCCCGACGGCTGGCACGGCCCCTCGATCGCCCAGCCGGGTCACGATCTCTACTACCTCAACGTCATGGCGGGCCCCGGGCCCGAGCGGTCGTGGAAGATCTGCTTCCACCCGGACCACACGGAGGGATACGCATGAGCATCCGGCTGACCGTCGCCCAGGCGCTGGTCCGGTTCCTCGCCGCCCAGCACACCGAACGCGACGGCGAACGGCGCCGGCTGATCGCCGCCACCTGGGGCATCTTCGGACACGGCAACGTCGCCGGGATCGGCCAGGCGCTGGTCGAGGACGCGGAGCTCATGCCCTTCCACCAGGGCCGCAACGAACAGGCCATGGTGCACGCCGCCGTCGGCTACGCCCGCCAGTCGAACCGGCTCTCCGCGCACGCCGTCACCACCTCCATCGGCCCCGGCGCCACCAACCTCGTCACCGGCGCCGCCCTCGCCACCGTCAACCACCTGCCGGTCCTGCTGCTGCCCGGCGACACCTTCGCGACCCGCCCCGCCGACCCCGTCCTCCAGCAGCTCCAGCTTCCCCACGCCGGCGACGTGTCGGTCAACGACTGCCTGCGGCCCGTCTCCCGCTACTTCGACCGGATCGGCCGGCCCGAGGCCCTGATCCCCGCCGCCCTCGCCGCCGTGCGGGTCCTCACCGACCCCGTGGAGACCGGCGCGGTGACCCTCGCCCTGCCCCAGGACGTCCAGGCGGAGGCGTACGACTGGCCGGAGGACTTCTTCGCCGAGCGGGTCTGGCGGGTCCGCCGCCCCTCCCCGGACGAGGACGAACTGGCCGCGGCGGTCGCGGCGATCGACCGGGCCGCCCGCCCGCTGATCGTCGCCGGCGGCGGCGTCCGGTACAGCGGCGCCGAGGAGGCCCTCCACGACTTCGCCGCGCTGAGCGGCATCCCCGTCGCCTCCACCCAGGCCGGCAAGGGGGCGCTGCACCACGACCACCCCCAAGACGTCGGCGGCATCGGCCACACCGGCACCGCCGTCGCCGACCACCTGGCCCGCACCGCCGACGTGGTGATCGGCGTCGGCACCCGCTGGACCGACTTCACCACCGCCTCCGGCACCCTCTTCGGCCACCCCGACGTACGGTTCGTCAACCTCAACGTCGCCGCCTTCGACTCCCACAAGCTGGCCGCGCTCCCGCTCGTGGCGGACGCCCGCGAGGGCCTGGAGCAGCTCCACTCGCTCCTGGAGCCGCTCCACGTCTCCGCGCACTACGCGCACGAGATCGCCGAGGAGAAGCTCCGCTGGCGGACCCGCGTCGACGCCGCCTACGCCGTCGCCGACGAGGACGCCCGCCCCACCCAGACCCAGGTCCTCGGCGTACTCGACACTCTGGTCGACGCGAGCGACATCCTGATCAACGCCGCCGGATCGCTCCCCGGCGACCTCCACAAGCTGTGGCGGCCCCGCTCGCCCGACCAGTACCACGTCGAGTACGGCTACTCCTGCATGGGCTACGAGATCCCCGCAGCCCTCGGCGTCCTGCTCGCCGCCCCCGAAAGGCCCGTCTGGGCACTCGTCGGCGACGGTACGTACCTGATGAACCCCACCGAAATCGTCACCGCCGTCCAGGAACGGCTGCCCCTGCGGCTGATCGTCCTGCAGAACCACGGCTACGCCTCCATCGGCGGCCTCTCCGAGGCCGTCGGCGCCGAGCGGTACGGCACCGACTACCGCCACCGGGACCCGGACGGCGGCTTCACCGGAGCACCGCTCCCCGTCGACCTCGGCGCCAACGCCGCCTCCCTCGGCATGCGGGTGCTCCGCCCCCGCACCGTCCGTGACCTGCGAGAAGCCCTCGCGGACGCACGGCGCGCCACGGTTCCCACATGTGTCTACGTCGAGACCGAAACGCCAGACACAGTGTCGGGCCCGCCCCCGGCCCAGGCGTGGTGGGATGTGCCCGTGGCCGAGACGTCGACCCGCCCGTCGGCGGTCAAGGCCCGCGAGGAGTACGACCGGCACGTCACCGCCCGACGCCGCCATCTCTGAAGGAGTAACTCGTCATGACGAAGACCGTCCACCACTGGATCGGTGGCAAGACCGTCGAGGGCACGTCGGGCAACTGGGGCCCGGTCACGGACCCGGCCACCGGCGCCGTCACCACGCGCGTCGCGCTCGCCTCCGTCGAGGAGGTCGACGCCGCCGTCGCCGCCGCGAAGGACGCCTTCGCGACCTGGGGCACCTCCTCGCTCGCCCAGCGCACCACCATCCTCTTCAAGTTCCGCGCGCTCCTCGACGCCAACCGCGACGCCATCGCCGAGCTGATCGTCGCCGAGCACGGCAAGGTCCACTCGGACGCGCTCGGCGAGGTCGCCCGCGGCCTGGAGATCGTCGACCTGGCCTGCGGCATCACCGTCCAGCTCAAGGGCGAGCTCTCCACCCAGGTCTCCAACCGCGTGGACGTGGCCTCGATCCGCCAGCCCGTCGGCGTCGTCGCCGGCATCACGCCCTTCAACTTCCCGGCCATGGTGCCGATGTGGATGTTCCCGATCGCCATCGCGACCGGCAACACCTTCATCCTCAAGCCGAGCGAGAAGGACCCGTCGCCGGCCCTGAAGATCGCCGAACTGCTCGCCGAGGCGGGCCTCCCGGACGGCGTCTTCAACGTCCTGAACGGCGACAAGGTCTCCGTCGACCGGCTCCTGGAGCACCCGGACGTCTCCGCGGTCTCCTTCGTGGGCTCGACCCCGATCGCCCGCCACATCCACACCACCGCCTCCGCCAACGGCAAGCGCGTCCAGGCGCTCGGCGGCGCGAAGAACCACATGCTGGTCCTCCCGGACGCCGACCTCGACGCGGCGGCCGACGCGGCCGTCTCCGCGGCCTACGGCTCCGCCGGCGAGCGCTGCATGGCGATCTCCGCGGTCGTGGCCGTCGGCGCCATCGGCGACGAGCTCGTCCAGAAGATCCGCGAGCGCGCCGAGAAGATCAAGATCGGTCCCGGCACCGACCCGACCTCCGAGATGGGCCCGCTCATCACGGCCGTCCACCGCGACAAGGTCGCCTCCTACGTCCACGGCGCCGCCGCCGAGGGCTGCGAGGTCGTCCTCGACGGCACCGGCTACACCGTCGAGGGCCACGAGAACGGCCACTGGATCGGCCTCTCCCTGCTCGACCGCGTGCCCACCACGGCCAAGGCCTACCAGGACGAGATCTTCGGCCCGGTCCTCTGCGTGCTGCGCGCCGACACGTACGAGGAGGGCCTCGCCCTCATCAACGCCTCGCCGTTCGGCAACGGCACCGCGATCTTCACCCGCGACGGCGGCGCCGCCCGCCGCTTCCAGATGGAGGTCGAGGCCGGCATGGTCGGCGTCAACGTGCCGATCCCGGTGCCGGTGGGCTACCACTCCTTCGGCGGCTGGAAGGACTCGCTCTTCGGCGACCACCACATCTACGGCAACGACGGCGTGCACTTCTACACGCGCGGCAAGGTCGTCACCACCCGCTGGCCCGACCCGGCCGACGGCCCGACCGGCGTCGACCTGGGCTTCCCGCGCAACCACTGACGGGCGGCACCCGACGACGGCCCCCGGGGTGCTGACAGCACACCCCGGGGGCCGTCCCCGTCCCGGACGGCCCCGCGTCACCCCCCGCCGGAGGCCCCTTCGCCGGAGGCCCCCTCGTCGAAGGTCCAGCCGAGCATCGCGAACACGCCCTCGTCCACCGCGCCCGCCGCCCGGTAGGTGGCCAGCGCCGGCGCGTTGTCCGTGTCCACCGGCACCCACGCGCCCCGGCAGCCGCGCTCCCGCGCCCGCGCCACCAGCGCCTCCGTGAGCGCCCGGCCCACACCGCGCCGCCGGTGGCCCTCGTCCACCCCCAGCTCGTACAGGCACATCTCGACGCCCTTGTCGGGGTGGACCATCTCGATCCCGGACACGAACCCGGCCGGGAAGCCGTCCTCCGCGTACGCGATCAGCATCAGATGGCCCGGCGCCGCCAGGAACCGCTCGGCCCACGCGGGCCGCGCGGGAGCGTCGTACAAGTGCTCGGCGGCGACCAGTTCGGCCACCGTCGCCGCCTGCCGGATGTCCATCCCGCACCTCCCGATGCGCGCACCCTCGTGCGCATACCGCGCCTGCTGTACGCGGACGGTAGCGCGTACGACTCCAGGAGGCCGCCGAATCCGCCTCGGGAGCGCCGCGGCCGCACAGGCGACCCGCCTAGGCTCGACCCCATGCGACTCCGACTTCCCCGGTGGGCCGCGGTCACCGCCGCGCTCGCCGTCCTCGCGGGCGCCGGCACCTGGACCGCCGTCGCCTCGGACGATCCACCGCCCGTGCACCGCGCGGACCGGGCGCTCTCCGTCGACGGCGTACGGCTCGACACCTCGTACTTCACCGGCGACGGCGACGGCCGGCGGCCCGCCGTCCTCCTCGGCCACGGCTTCGGCGGGTCCAAGGACGACGTCCGCGCCCAGGCCGAACAGCTCGCACGCGACGGCTACGCCGTCCTCACCTGGTCGGCACGCGGCTTCGGCGCCTCCACCGGCGAGATCGGCCTCAACGACCCCGACCGCGAGGTCCGGGACGTCCGGAAGCTGATCGACTGGCTCGCGACCCGCCCCGAGGTCCTCCTCGACGAGCCCGGCGACCCGCGCGTCGGCGTCACCGGCGCCTCCTACGGCGGCGCGATCTCGCTGCTCGCCGCCGGACACGACGCCCGCGTCGACGCCATCGCCCCGCAGATCACCTACTGGAACCTGGCCGACGCCCTCTTCCCCGAAGGCGTCTTCAAGAAGCTCTGGGCCGGGATCTTCTTCTCCGCCGGCGAGCAGCCCGGGACCGGGAACGCCGACGGCTGCGGCCGGTTCACCCCCGAGGTCTGCGCCCTCTACCAGCGCGTCGCCGTCTCCGGGAAGCCCGACGCCGCCGCCCGCGCGCTCCTCGAAGCCCGCAGCCCGTCCGCCGTCGGCTCCGCGATCAAGGTGCCCGCGCTGCTCGTCCAGGGCCAGTCGGACTCCCTCTTCACCCTGGCGCAGTCCGACGCCATGGCCCGCACCCTCACCGCCAACGGCGCCCCCGTCGCCGTCGACTGGATCGCCGGCGGCCACGACGGCGGCGACCGGGAGACCGAGCGCGTCGAGCGGCGGATCGGGGCCTGGTTCGACCGCTGGCTGAAGCGCGACACCTCCGTCGACACCGGCCCCGCCTTCCGGGTCAGCCGCACCGGCGGCGTCGACTCCACCGACGGGCGGGCCACCCTGCGCGCCGCGACCGCCGACCGCTACCCGGGACTCACCGCCGGCACCACGACCGTCCCCCTCGCGGGCCCGCCGCAGACCTTCGCCAACCCGGCCGGCGCCGCACCGCCCGCCGTCTCCGCGGTCCCCGGCCTCGGCGGCGGGCTGTCGGGCCTGTCCTCGCTCGGCGTCGGGCTCTCCCTCGACTTCCCCGGCCAGTACGCCCGGTTCGACGCGAAGCCGCAGACCGCGGCCGTCCGGATCACCGGGACGCCGACCGTCCGCGTCAAGGTCACCTCCACCGCCGGCGACGGCGCGGCCGTCCTCTTCGCCAAGGTGTACGACGTCGGGCCCGACGGACGGCAGCAGGTGCTGCCCGCCCAGCTCGTCGCCCCCTTCCGCGTCGACGACGCCCGGGCCGGCCGCGACCTCACGCTGACCCTGCCCGCGATCGACCACGAGGTGGAGGCCGGGCACCGGCTGCGGCTCGTCGTCGCCGCCACCGACCTCGGCTACGCGTCCCCGACGGTCCCCGCCGGGTACACGGTCGCCGTCGAGGGCCCGCTCACCGTGCCCACCGCGCCCGGACTCGCCACCCAGGCCGCCGGCCTGCCCTGGTGGGTGTGGGGCCTGCCGCTCCTCGGCCTGGCCGCCGCGGCGGCGCTGCTCCTGACCGCCCGCCGCAGGACCGCGGCAGCGGCACCCGACCCGGAGCTCGTCGCCGTACCGCTCCAGATCACCGGCCTGTCGAAGAAGTACAAGGGCGGCGACCGGTACAGCGTCCGGGACCTGTCCTTCCGCGTCGAGCAGGGCCAGGTCCTCGGCCTGCTCGGGCCGAACGGCGCGGGCAAGACCACCACCCTGCGCATGCTGATGGGCCTGATCGCCCCCGACGAGGGCGAGATCAGGGTCTTCGGGCAGGCGATCAGGCCCGGCGCCCCGGTCCTGTCCCGGGTCGGCGCGTTCGTCGAGGGCGCCGGCTTCCTGCCGCACCTGTCGGGCCGCGAGAACCTGGACCTGTACTGGAAGGCCACCGGCCGCCCCGCCGAGGACGCCCACGTCGAGGAGGCCCTGCGGATCGCGAACCTGGGCGGCGCACTCGAACGCGCCGTCCGGACCTACTCGCAGGGCATGCGGCAGCGCCTCGCCCTCGCCCAGGCGATGCTCGGCCTGCCGGACCTGCTGATCCTCGACGAGCCCACCAACGGGCTCGACCCGCCGCAGATCCGCGAGATGCGCGAGGTGATGATCCGGTACGCGGCCGGCGGCCGCACCGTCATCGTCTCCAGCCACCTCCTCGCCGAGGTCGAGCAGTCCTGCACCCATCTCGTCGTCATGGACCGGGGGCAGCTGGTGCAGGCCGGACCGGTCGCCGAGATCACCGGATCCGGCGACACCCTGCTCGTGACCCTGGCCGGGGAGATCGACGACGCGCTCGTCGAGAAGACCGCCGCCCTGCCCGGGGTCGGCTCGGCCGCCCGTGTCGACGGCGGACTCCTGGTCCGCCTCGACGGCGCCGACGCGACCGCCCTCATCGGCGAACTCGTCCGCCTGGACGTGCCGCTGACCGGGGTCGGGCCGCACCGGCGCCTGGAGGACGCGTTCCTGACCCTGATCGGAGGAGGATCCGCATGAGCACCACCGGCACCCTCACGGGCGCGACGGAGTCCGCCCCCGGCTACCGGGCGGGGCGCACCCTGCCCCTGCGCGTCGAGGCGCTGCGCCAGTGGAAGCGGCGGCGCACCCTGGTGATGGGCGGCATCCTCGTCGCCCTGCCGTTCATCCTGGTCGCCGCCTTCGCGATCGGCGGCCCGGCGGGCGGCGACCGCAGCGGCCGGATCACCCTGATGGACACGGCGACGACCTCCGGCGCCAACTTCGCCGCGACCTGCCTCTTCGTCTCGGCCGGTTTCCTCCTGGTCGTTCCGGTGGCGCTGTTCTGCGGGGACACGGTCGCCTCGGAGGCGAGCTGGTCCTCGCTGCGGTACCTGCTCGCCGCGCCAGTCCCGCGCTCGCGGCTCCTCGCCTCGAAGCTGGTGGTCGCGCTCGGGTACAGCGCGGCCGCCATGGTCCTCCTGCCGCTGGTGGCCCTGGCCGTCGGCACGGTCGCCTACGGCTGGGGGCCGCTGAGCCTGCCGACCGGCGGGGCGGTGCCGGCCGGGGAGTCGCTGCTGCGGCTCGGCGTCGCCGTCGCGTTCGTGTTCGCCTCCCAACTGGTCACGGCGGGGCTCGCCTTCTGGCTCTCCACCCGCACCGACGCCCCGCTCGGCGCGGTGGGCGGCGCCGTCGGCCTGACGATCGTCGGCAACGTCCTGGACGCGGTCACGGCGCTCGGCGACTGGCGCGACTTCCTGCCCGCGCACTGGCAGTTCGCCTGGATCGACGCGCTCCAGCCGCAGCTGGAATGGGGCGGCATGGTGAAGGGCACGGCGATCTCGGTGACGTACGCCGTGGTCCTCTTCGCGCTCGCCTTCCGCGGCTTCGCCCGCAAGGACATCGTGTCGTAGGTCTCCTACGGCCCGCTCATACCCACCCCCTTCGAGCCGCTTCCGCGCCCGCGCGGAAGCGGCTCGTCGTGCCGAGGGCGGCCATCAGCTCGCCGACGCGGCGGCTGTACGTCCGCGCCGACATGCCGAGCCGGGCGGCGGCCGTCTCGTCGGTGAGCCCCGACAGGAGGGCGTCGAGGACCGGCCGCAGCTGGGGCGGCAGATCGCCCGGCGGGGGAGGGGGCGGGGCCCGGTACGTCAGCTCCTCGGCCGCCGCCCACCAGGCGTGGTGGGCGCGGACGAGGGCCTGCACCACGACCGGGTCGCGGATCAGCAGCAGCCCGTTGTAGAGCAGCTCCAGATCGAGCGGCACGGCTGCCACCGTACGGTCGACGACGATCATCTTGAACGGGATCGCGTCGGCCAGGCGGGCCCGGCCGGGGATTCCGAGCCCCCCTTCGAGCCGGGGCAGGGCGTGCTTCGGGACGATCCGTCTGACCTCGCCGGCCCGCTCCGCCGCGGCCCGCATGCACGCTCCCGCGAGTTCCAGGAACGGCCCGGGGATGGCGCAGCCCGCGGAGGCGACGGGGTCGTCGAAGGTCAGCAGTTCGTACCGGGTGGAAGCGGCCAGCCCGGCGAGTGCGGCGCTGATGCTCCGCGCACCCCGGACCGGGCGCCCCGCGGGCCGCTGTCCCTCGGTCGCGGCCCGGTTCATCGCCGAACGGGCGAGCATCACGGAGCCCGCGCTGTCCGCCACCGCTGACCACCCCCGCCCGATCGATGTCCACTCCATGTACGCACGCGACTGCACACGGTGACAACCCCTGTTGAAAAGGATGGCGAATCCATGCCACCCGCATGCGCTGCCGTCGCCGTTGCCGCATCGAGATCCTTCCGCAACTCCTTCGACTGCTCCATCCGGCCCTCTCGTTCGTCACATTCACAAGTGCCGTACGAAGAGGGGGAGATGTCATGGAACGACGGAACGCAACGGCGGTCCGGCGGGCGGCGGCCCGGTTCCCGGCCGCGGTCGCGGCGCTGCTCGCGGCCGGACTCGCGGTCACCGGCTGCGGCGCGAGCGGCGACGGCAGCAGCGCCGACCGGGGGGTGCGGGAGGGCGGCCGGACGGCCCCGGCGGTCCCCGACGGCGGGCGCGCCGGGACCGAGCGGCCCCGGGAGGGCGAGCAGCGCTCCCCGGTGCCCGCCCCCGACTACCTGTCCACCTTCGCCCTGGACGTCGACACCGCCTCGTACGGCTACGCCCGCCGCACGCTGGCCGAGGGGCGGCTGCCCGACCCGTCGTCCGTGCGTCCCGAGGAGTTCGTCAACAGCTTCCGGCCCGACTACCCGCGCCCGGCGGACAACGGCTTCAGCGTGACCGTGGACGGGGCGCGCACCGGGCGGGACGGCTGGTCCCTGGTACGGGTCGGGCTGGCCACCCGGGGTGCCGACCGGGCCGCCGAACGCCCGCCGGCCGCCCTCACGTTCGTCGTCGACGTGTCCGGCTCGATGGGCGAGCCGGGGCGGCTCGACCTGGTCAAGGAGTCGCTCGGGCTGCTCGCCGACCAGCTCCGCGACGACGACTCGATCGCGCTGGTCACCTTCAGCGCCGAGGCCGAGACCCGGCTGCCGATGACCCGGGTCGGGGCGGCCCGGGGCCGGATCCGCGAGGTGGTGGACGCGCTGGGGACGAGCTCGTCCACCAACGTGGAGGCGGGCGTCCGCACCGGGTACGACGTGGCCGTCGAGGGGCACCGGAAGGGCGCCACCAACCGGGTCGTGCTGCTCTCCGACGCGCTCGCCAACACCGGCGCCACGGAGGCGGGGACGATCCTGGCCCGGATCGAGGAGGAGCGCAGGGCGTACGGGATCACCCTGTTCGGCGTGGGGGTCGGCAGCGAGTACGGCGACGCGTTCATGGAGCAGCTCGCCGACAAGGGCGACGGCCAGACGACGTACGTGGCCGACTCGGCGCAGGCCCGCAAGGTCTTCGTCGACCAGCTGCCCGCCCACGTCGAGCTGCGTGCCCGTGACGCCAAGGCGCAGGTGGCCTTCGACCGGAGGACGGTCGAGAAGTTCCGGCTCGTCGGGTACGAGAACCGCGCGGTCGCCGACGAGGACTTCCGCGACGACCGGGTGGACGGCGGCGAGATCGGGGCCGGGCACACGGTGACCGCGCTGTACGCGGTCAAGACCCGTCCCGGGGCGACGGGCCCGGTGGCCACCGCCACCGTCCGCTGGCTCGACCCGGCGACCCGGGCCCCGCACGAGCGGTCCGGCACGGTCGCCACGGGCGCGCTGACCGGCGACGTCTGGGGCGCCGGCCACGACAGCCTGCAACTGACGGCGATCACCGCCTACTTCGCGGACGCCCTGCGCGGCGGCGACCTGCCGGGCCACCCGGGGCTCGCGGCGCTCGCGGACCGGGCCGGGGCGATCGCCGACCGGTCGGGTTCGGCGGTAGTGCGCGAGCTGGCCGACGCGGTCCGGCAGGCCCACGGCCTGCGCGGCCCGGACGAGGGCCCGGGGGAAGTTCCTTCGAAGGAGGGCGAGTTGGGGTCGGGGGACCCGTACAGCTGAACCCGTTCGTACGCGCGTCCGGGCAACTGCCCCGTACCACCGGCGCGGAGGGCGGGCGGCGGGTCAGAATGGCCGCATGGCCACCCTGCTGCTCGCCCTCGCCGTCGGATGCACCGGACTCTACGCGGGTTTCCTGCTGATCTTCCTGACCGGGATCATGCCCGCGCTCGCCCGCCTGACGGACGCCGAGTTCGTCGTGGCGATGCGCCGGATCAACGAATGGGTGCCGAAGCCCCTGTTCCTCGCGGTCTTCCTCGGCGTGATCGCCTTCCCGCTCGCCGCGTTCCTCGTGCCCGTCGAAGGGCGCACCGACACCCAGAAGTGGCTGGTCCTCGCGGGGCTGGTGTGCGCGGCCCTCAACCACCTGGTCACCGTCGCCGGCAACGTGCCGCTCAACGAGGCGCTGGCCGCGTCGGAGGGAACCGCGGACGACGACCCGGCGAGGGTGCGCGCCGCCTTCGAGAAGCGGTGGAACGGTTTCCACCGCGTCCGCACGGCGCTGATCACCGTGTCCTTCGGCCTGCTCACCGCCGCCGCCGTGCTCTAGCGCCGGTCGTCGGCGCGCGAGTCCGCCCAGAAACCGAACCCCCGTGTCGGTTTCTGGCCGGAACTCGCGCATCGAGAGGCCTCCGCCCCCTGCGGTGACCCCTGCAAAGCGTACCTCCGAGTCCGGAAACAGTCGGCCGGTGGGTACAGGTCTGCGCCAATGACGAAAACTTGACCCTTCAAAAACCGTGCAAAAGGTGTGAATCACCCCGATATCCGAGTTCGGTATTCCGTACCATCCGGTTTCTTATTGACATGCCTACGGGGGTCTTTTCTAATCATCGAGGGGTCATCCCGCGCGCAGACACCGCACAGGCACTGAGGGGGCAAGGTGGACGTCCGGATTCTGGGGGGGTTGTCGGTACGCGAGAACGGGGTGTCGATCACCCCGACGGCGGCCGCACCCCGGCAACTGCTCGCCCTGCTCACGGCCAGCGCCGACCAGGTCGTACCCGTCACGGTCCTCACCGAGGAACTGTGGCCGTCCGGCGCGCCCCGCGCGGCCCGCGCCGAACTCCAAGGGCACATAGCGGAGTTGCGCGGACTCATCGCGAGCGCCCTGCGCGGCGCCGAACCGGCCGAGCCGCGCCCCGGTTGGTCGGAGCGGCGCACCGCCGAGGCCATCCTCGTCGCCCAGCCCGGCGGCTACCGCCTCGACACCGGCGGCGGCGCCCACGACGTCTGGCAGTTCGAGCGGGCGGCCGGCGCCGGCTACCGCGCCATGGAGGCCGGGGACCTCCCGCGCGCCGCGCTCCGCCTCGGCGAGGCGCTCGCCCTCTGGCGCGGCGACCCCTACGCGGGCGTGGCCGCGGGACCCCGCATCCGCCGGGAGATCGAGCGCCTCGAAACCTCCCGGCTGAGCGTCCTCGACCAGTGGATCGAAGCCCAGCTCGGCCTCGGCCGACACGCCGAACTCCTCTCCGAGCTCTCCGGGCTCGTCGCCCGCTACCGCACCAACGAACCGCTGCACGCCCACCTCATGGTCGCCCTGCTGCGCTGCGGACACCACGACGAGGCCCTCGCCACCTACGAACGGCTGCGCGGGGCCCTCAAGGGCGAGAGCGGCATGGAGCCCTCGGCGCGGCTGCGCCGCCTCCACCGCTCGGCCCTCGCCGTCCGACACACCACCGGCCGGCCCGCGTTCGGGCCCCGCATCCCCGCCCAGTACACGCCGGTGCGCGCCCGGCTCGTCCCGGCGGGCTCCGTCGGCTGACGGCCCGCCGGACCCGCCCGCAGGCCGGGTGCGTCCGGCCGATCAGACGCCGGGAGACGCACCGGGGAATGAAGTGCGGCAGGTCACCGTTGACCGACTCCCGAAGCGGAATTAGTTTCGGCGAGCAGTGCGGGTTTCCTCCGAGGTGCCCGATTTCGCTCGACTACGGGGGTGGGGGCCATGACCTTGCACGGCGCGGACGGAGCCGGTGGTGCCGACGTGCTGCTCACGGTCCTCGAACTGATCGCCCGACAGGCACCGCCCGCCCAGGTCGAAGCCCTCCTCGACGACGCCCGCCTGGCCGGCCTCGACGGCGAGGGACTGGTCCGCCTGGAGCGGGCCGTCGAACTCGCCGACCGCATCCACGCCGGACGCGAGCAGGACGCCCGCCGCGAGTCCGCCCTCGCCACCCTCACCGACACCACCCGCGACCTGACCTTCTCGTACGACCTCGACAGCCTGCTGCGCGTCATCACCCGCCGCGCCCGGCGGCTGCTCGGCCTCGACCTCGTGTACGTGACCCTGCGCGCCCCGCACGGCGCCTGCTACGTCCACACCACCGAGGGCTCCCGCACCGGCGCCGACCGCACCGCCGGACCGCGCCTCGCCCCCGGACTCAAGATCGTCGAGGGGTACGGGCTCGGCGGCGCCGTCCAGCTCCACGGCGAGCCCGTCTGGACCGCGGACTACCTCGCCGACGAACGCTTCGCACCCTCCGGCTCCCTCGACGCCGGCGTCCACGCCCCCGCCTTCGACGAGGCCGCCGAAGCCGCCCTGCGGGCCGAGGGCGTGCACGCGATGATGGCCGCGCCGCGGCGCCGCGGCGACACCGTGATCGGTGCCCTGCACGGCGCGGACCGGCGGGTCCGCGACCACACCTCGGAGGAGATCGGACTCCTCGCCGCGCTCGCCGACCTGGCCGCCCTCGCCGTCGACAAGGCCGGACTCCTCGACCGGACCCGGGCCGAGGTCTCCGAACTCGAACGCGACAGCTCCCGGGTGCGCACCAGCCTGACCCGCATGCGGCACGTCAGCGAGACCCACGGCCGCATCATGAACCTCGTCCTGTCCGGCGGCGACCTGTGCAACGTCGCCAAGGCGGCGGCCGACGCGCTCGACGCGACCGTGACGATCCGCGACCCGGGCGGCCGCTGCCTCGCCACCGCCGGCGACGTCCCCGCCCTCGACGAGGAGGCCGTCGCCAAGGCCTCCCTCGACGCGCACGCCCGCCGCCGCCCCGTCCTCGCCGCCGACGACACCTGGGTCGCCCCCGTCATCGCCGGCTCCGAGGACCTCGGCGGCCTCGTCGTCCGCGCCGCCAGCGGACTCACCGGCGAAGACGAGCGGCTCCTCGAACTCGCCGCCCAGGCCGTCGCCTTCCTCCTCCTCATGCGCCGCTCCACCGCCGTCGCCGAAGGCCCGGTCCGCGACGAACTCCTCGACGACCTCATCGCCGACCCGCCGCACGCGCCGCAGCAGATCGCCCAGCGGGCCCGCCGCCTCGGCGTCGACCTGCGCAAACCGCACGTCCTCGTGGTGGCGAGACCGGAGGGCGGCGAGCAGGGCCGGGCGGTGGTGTGGGCGTCCTCGTACGCGTACCGCCTCTCCGGCCTGAAGACCGTGCAGGGCGGCTGCATCGTGCTGCTCCTCCCCGGCATCGACGCCTCCGCGGCCGCCAAGGCCGTCGCCGCCGAACTGTCGCCGCTGCTCGGCCACCCCGTCTCGGTCGCCGCCGCCGGACCCGGCTGGAGCCCGGACGGCGTCGGACGCATGCACCAGGAGGCCGGACGCTGCCTCGACGCCATGAGTGCCCTCGGCGGCACCGGCTCGGCGGCCTCCGTGCAGGACCTGGGCTTCCTGGGGCTGCTGCTCTCCGACGACCACGACGTCGAGGGGTTCGTCGAGTCGGCGATCGGACCCGTGCTCGACTACGACGCCGAGCGGTTCACCGACCTCACCCGCACCCTGGAGGCGTACTTCGCCTCGGGCGGCAGCCCCACGAACGCGGCCGAGGCGCTCCACGTCCACCCGAACACGGTCTCGCGCCGCCTGGAGCGGATCGGCGAACTCCTCGGCCCCGAGTGGCAGAAGCCCGGCCAGGTCCTCGAAGTCCAGCTGGCCCTGCGCCTCCAGCGCACCCGCGAGGTCCTCGCCCAGGGCCGCGCCGCCGCCGACCCGTCCCGCCCGCCGGCCCCGCAGGACCGCGCCGGCTGACCGCCACCCGGCCCGTTGGGGCGGACCGGGGCGGACCGGGGCGGACCGGGCGGCGGGACGGCCGCGGTGACCGGTGCCGGTACGAGCGCGGCCGGGGGAGCCCGCCTGGCGCGGGTCGCCGGCTAGGCCGTGCGTCCCGACGCGTAGCCGGCGTCGTAGGCCGCCTCCCAGCCGGTGGACAGGACCGTCGCCGCGTGGGCCGCCGAGGCCAGCGTGATGTGCCGGTGCCAGCCGCGGAACGAACGGCCCACGAAGTCCCGCAGCCCGGCGCCTTCGCCGACCTCCGTGAAGTCCCGCTCGACCCGGCGCTCCAGCTTCGTCAGCCGCAGCAGCGAGCCCACCGGCGAGTTGGTCAGATCGCTGATCCACACCCGGCTCACCGGCCGCCGAGGGTCGTCCCACTCGCCGAGCAGCACCAGCGGACGCATCCGCTCGCCGCCCGGCGCGGGCAGCGCCACCCGCACCGCCGTGGCGAGCGAGGTGCGCGAGGTCCGCGCCCCGGCCACGGTGTCGACCCAGCTCACCGGCCTGCGCAGGCCCTTGAGGGACTCCAGGATCTGGTGGGCGGAGAGCGGACCCGCCCCGAAGCCCGGCAGCGACCGGTCGGCGATGGCGAGCCGCGCCCCCGGGCCGATGCGGGCGACGACCGGCACTCCGGCGGCCGCGAGCCGGGTGAGGGCCGCCCGCCCCGCGCCACCGCGGATGTCGAGGAGCACCGGCTTGCGGGTGACGTCGGCCCAGCGGGCCGTGTCGAGGGCCGCGGCGACCGCGCACTCCTCCAGCGTCTCCTCGCCGGCCTCCTGGGGAACCTCCGCACGGTCGCGCCGCGTGCGGTCGTTCACCCAGGGGTCCGGCAGGAACAGCCGCCAGTTGACCGGGACGCTCAGCTCGTCGCTGGCGAACCACACCCCGAACGCCTGCTGGCCGTGGAAGACCTGGCCGCGCTCCGGGTCGAAGCGCCGGTCCACGCCCACCGAGTGCTCCCCGGCCTTCGGGATCGGCATCGGCCGGACCACCCACGCCTGCGGGCAGCCGTTCCGCTCCAGGTACCGGGCGAGCGCGGCCCGCATGGGCTGCCAGTCCCAGGTGGAGCTGGAGACGAAGTGGTGGAGGCTCTGCTCGGCCGCGGGTCCGCCTATCTGGGCGGCGATGTTGCGTATCGACTTGCGGCCCTGCGCGGTGAGCAGGCCGTGCAGGTACTGCTCGGCCTTCAGGCGCTGGTCGCGCCGCGGGAAGCCGGCGAAGAGCGCGCCGCACAGCTCGGCGTGGACGTCCCCGTTCGCGCCGGCGGCGCCGGCGGACCGCACGACGCCGAGGGACGCTGCCGGAACAGCGGCCCCGGTGGTGGCCCTGCGCTTGATTGCGACGGATGTACTCACGACACTCCTGCCCGAAGGTTGCGCAGCTCCCTCCCGCTGCCCCACCACCGTCGCCCGTCACCACCCCCGGGCACGAGGTGTACCCGGCACCCGAATCGGCCGCCGGATGGTGGTCGGACCACCTCCCCCGGCGTCTGTGCAGGTCGGAGCGGTCCCTGCGGCCGCTCCGGAGGCCCCGTCACGGCGGTCCGGAGCGGTTCCGGGGGCCCGTCGGGTGTGGCGCGGGCACCCCGCGGGGGATCTGACAGACTCACCGGCCCCGCTTTGACCGGTCGCAGGGAGTGGCCGGACCATCGCAGAGCGAGGCCGCACGGGCCGGAGTCCGGTTAATGCCCCAGGCCGGGATCCGCCTGTGCGCCTCGCCTCGGCGTCCCCGTAACCTGTGGATATGGAACCGCGCGGTCAGCTGCCCGTCGTCGGAGCGGTCGCCGTCGGCGGCGCCCTCGGCGCTTCGGCCCGCTACGGAGCGGCTCTGCTCTGGCCCACCCCGGCGCACGCCTTCCCCTGGACGACGTTCACCGTCAACATGGCGGGCTGCGCCGCGCTCGGCGTCCTCATGGTCCTCGCCACCGAGGCCACCACCGCCCCGCACCCCCTGCTGCGCCCGTTCCTCGGCACCGGCTTCTGCGGCGGGTTCACCACCTTCTCGACGTACACCCTCGACACCGAGCGGCTGCTCGCCGCCGGCGACCCGGCCCGCGGACTGCTCTACCTGGGCGGGACCGCGGTCACCGCGCTCGTCGCCGTGTGGGCCGGGGTCACCGCGACCCGGGCCGCGCAGGCGACGGCCCGGGCGAGGGCGAGGGGATGACGACGATGACACGACTCACCGGGCGGGCCCTGCGGCTGACGGTCCTCGTCGGCGAGAACGACACCTGGCACCACCGCCCGCTCTTCACCGAGATCGTGCACCGGGCGCACGTCGCCGGCCTCGCCGGCGCCTCCGTCTTCCGGGGCGTCGAGGGGTTCGGCGCCTCGTCCCGCATCCACACGACCCGCCTCCTGTCGCTCGGCGAGGACCTGCCGGTCGCGATCCTGATCGTGGACACGGAGCAGCGCATCCGGGACTTCCTGCCCCAGCTCGACGAGCTGGTGACGGAGGGTCTGGTGCTCCTCGACGACTGCGAGGTCGTCCGGTACACGGGCCGGGAGAAGCAGGGGTGAACTGGCTGCTCGTCGTGGTCGGCGCCGCCGTCGGCGCGCCCCTGCGCTATCTGACGGACCGGGCCGTCAGGGCCCGGCACGACTCCGTGTTCCCCTGGGGAACCTTCGTCGTGAACGTCGCCGGCTCGTTCGTCCTCGGGCTGCTCACCGGCGTCTCGTCCGCCCGGGTGTCCCTGCTGCTCGGCACGGGGCTCTGCGGGGCGCTGACCACGTACTCGACCTTCTCGTACGAGACGCTGAAGCTGTACGAGGACGGGGCGAAGGGGTACGCGCTCCTGAACGTGGCCGGCAGCCTGGCCGCCGGACTCGGAGCCGTGTGGCTGGGGGTCCGGACGGCCGGGCTGCTGTGAGCCGGGCCCGACGGGTGCCGATCAGTCGCCGATCAGGCACCGATCAGCTGCTGATCAGGCGGTGATCCAGTCGCTGGTCGCGATGACCGGGCTGACGCCGTCGCGGTGGACCGTGCCCTCGATGAGGCCGTACATGCGGTCGGCCGCGAAGTACACCTCGTTGTCGTTCTTCAGCCCGAAGGGCTCCAGGTCCACCAGGAAGTGATGCTTGTTCGGCAGGTTGAGGCGGACCTCGTTGACCGCGGGGACGTGGTCGAGGACCCGGTCGGCCATCGCGTGCAGCGTCTGCTGGAGCGAGTAGCTGTACGTCTCCGCGAACGCCTCCAGCAGGTGGCGCCGCACCTTGTCGTACGAGCGGTCCCAGTCGTGCTCCGGGTCCGCGGCGGCCGTGGCCGAGTTCGCCCAGCGGGCGGTGACCTTGGTGGCGAGGATGCGGTCGTACGCCTCCTGGAGCGTGGTGTACCGGTCCTTGACGAAGCCGTGGAACTCGGAGTTCGTCGAGTTCATCACCGTCAGCTCCTTGAGGCCCGACAGGACCTGGAGCCCGGTGGCCCCCGAGTAGGTGATCTGCGCCGTGCGGACCTCCTGGCCCTTGCGCGCGAAGGAGTGCTGCTCCTTGCGCGTCGGCACGGAGACCCGCTCCCAGGCGTACTCCTCGATCCGGATCTGCGCCTCGTGGATGACCGGCTGCGAGGTCACGAAGTGCCGGGCGAGCAGGATGCCGAACGCCTCGGGGGAGTCGACGCCGTGCTCCTTGGCGAACGCGTAGACCGTGTTCTTGGTGGTGTCGGTGGGCAGGCAGTTGCCGTTGTCCCCGGTGAGGTGGACGTCGCGGTACTCGCCGCGCAGCGCCACGGACACGTTCAGGTCGCGGATCTCGTGCCACGCGCCGTCGTCGCCCTTGCGGGTGACCGTGACGATGCGGTTCTCGGCCTTGCCGTACTGGTTCTGGGCCAGGACGTGCTTGCTCATGTGCTGCTCAGCTCCTGCGGGTACGTGGATACGGATATCCCGTACGCCCGGCGTCCAGCGCCCCCGTCGTCCCGAGGGTCCGCTCCCCGCCGTCCGGCCCGTGAACGGCGGACCGCCCCGGGACTGACGAGCATCCCGGTCCGTAGGTTTCGCTCGAAAGATATGTCCCCTTCCGGTCACTGGCAATGGGGGACGGCTGAGCGCCGCCGAACCCCTCCGTCACGCCCCCGGAAGCACCCGCGTCTCGACGGTCGGGAGGCCCTTGGTCCACCAGTGGTCGTAGCGGCGGTAGACGTGGGGGTCGCGGTCGGCGAGGAGGGTGCCGAGGGAAGCGGCCTCGGCGGCGAGCGCGTCCCAGACGGGGGCGGGGAGCGGGTGGAAGGCGGAGGCCTCGATGCCGTCGGGCACGGGGCGCCAGACGCCCGCGACGAGGCCGTCGACGAGGAGGGTGGGGAGGGCGTCGCCGTTCACGCGGATGACGTGCTTGCGGTAGGCGGGCGGGATGACCCGGCTGCGGTCCGCGTAGGCGAGGAGGACGCTGTCCCACATCGCCATCAGGCGGGGCGGGGCGGGGACGTCCTCGTCGGGGAGCGGCGCGCCGGGGACGTCGTGGAGGACCGTGCCGTCCGCGCCCTCCAAGCGGTCGAGTTCGCCGTCGAGGGACTGTACGGCCGCCCGGACCAGGCCCTTCGGCGCCATGGTGAACTGCGCCATGTCGGCCACCGAGGCGGGGCCGAAGCCCTCCAGGTAGCGGCGGACGAGGACGGCCAGGCCGGCGGCGGAGGCCTCCGGGTCGGCGAGCGCCGGGCGGTGGGTCGCCGTGACGAAGGACTGGGCCGTGCCGAACGACCACGGGAGGCCGGTCGGCGCGTGCCACAGCGGGGCGTACTGGCGGATCATCCGCCAGACCACCGCCTCCACCGGCTCGCCGCGGCCCGCCTCCAGACGGGCCCTCATCTCGGCGCCGGTCCGGGCCTCCGCGGCGTACGCGAGGAGGTCGGGGAGGAGCGCGTCGGCGTCGGCGGCGGTGAACCCCGCCGCCTTGAACCGCGGATCGTGCAGCCGGGAACCCCGTACCGTCGGCTCCATGCCCTCCCGGAAGGCCCGGTAGTCCTCGGCGTGCACCAGGTGCAGGGTGAGCCGCATCAGCGTCGACCTGACGAGCTCGTAGTCGCCCACGGCCCCGTCGAGCGCCGCCGGGTCGAAGCCCGCGACCCTGTTCCACAACGCCACGTACGGCGAGCCCGGTTGCTGCGCCTGGATCGCCACCACGCGCCGTACGGCCTCCCCGACGCCGAGCGGCTCCCGGGCGAGGAGCAGCTGCCGGGCGAGGGTGGAGCGGTTGAGGGCGCGCGCGGTGATCACCATGCGCCGATTCTGCCCGGCCGCCCGGCGGCCACGCACCGTAGGGTCGTGGCCAGAGGAAGGGAGAACGATCGCCATGTGGAGACGCGGGAAGCGGAACGAGGAGCGGCAGCCCCTCACGGCCGCGCGGATGCTCGAACCGCTCATCGACAACATGCCCGGCGCCGGGGACTTCAGCCACGAGGCGATCCAGCGGCTCGGCAACCCCGTCCCGATGCCGGTGTCCAACGACGGCGACGCGCTCCTGGAGCTCTGGCTCGAACCGTTCGGCCAGGACTACTGGATGCGCCCCGGCGAGGTCTTCACGGTCACGTCGTACGGGAGCTGGAACGACCACCCCTTCGAGACGTACCACGAGCCGGGCCGCCTCACGGTCTTCGCCACCTCCTTCTTCGCCACCGTCTCGGACGCCGACGGCGACGAGGTGCCGGGCGGGCACCAGCGGCCCGCGGGTAAGTACGAGCGTTCCTGACGGGGCCGCCCCGACCGGTCTGGACGCCGCCGGTTCACCGGCGGCACGTCCCGGTGACACGCGGCCCTCACCCGGGGTCGTGAGGATCGGGCGCATGACCTTCGCCTCCAGGGCCCCGCGCCCCGCCGCCGCGGCTTCCGCGGTCGCCCTCGCCGCCGCCGTCGCGCTCCTCGCTCCGACCTCGCCGGCGTACGCCGCCGCCAACGCCGTGCCGACGTACGAGGTGAAGATCAACCTCACCGTGGCGGCACTGGACTCGGCGCACGCGCCGACCGCGGCGGTGAAGTCGGCGTTCGGGATCACCGGTTCGGCCAAGGCGCGCTCGTACAGCTACTACGACACCGACGGCGGGGCCCTGGACGCCGAGGGGTGGAGCGTCCGGCTGCGGCACAAGAGCGGGTCGTCGTTCGAGGAGACGTACAAGAAGCGGTTCCCCGTCACGAACGGCGACCTCACCGCGGCCCTGAACGCCGCCAACGCGGCCGGCTTCGACAGCGGCGACACCAACTACAAGGCCGAGGTCGACTGGGGCTACGCCAAGCAGACCCTCAGCTTCAGCACCGAGAAGAGCCACAGCGCCAGCGGGTACTCCGGCACCGCGATGCCGACGAGCACCACCGGCCGCACCTGGCTCGTCAACGACATCCCCGGCAAGCTGGAGAACTGGGGCAGCTCGGGCTGGGGCAAGACCACCCTCCAGGCCTCCCGCGCCCACGGGCCCGTCACCGCCAAGGTGTACGGCGGCGCCTGGGGCCCCTCCGACGACGCGAGCATCGAGGTGCTGCCGGTCGTCGGAGCCGGCGGCACCGGAACCGAGTACGTCGTCGAGCTGTCCTTCAAGACCGACTCCGCCGCCGACGCCGCCGACCTCCACGCGGATGCCATCGCCGTCGCCGAGGCCAACGGCTGGCTCTACCACGGCGACATCCTGAAGACCCAGCTGATCCTCGACCGCTACTAGGACCCACCAGGGACCCACCGGGGACTCGCCGACGGCCGCCACGCGCGTTCACCCAGGGCTTGCCCCGGTGTCGGCGGCGCGTCGCCGGGAGTTGCGCGCAGGACTGGACCATGGGGCCGCCGCCACCGGCGACATTCCATGCGTTCTAGGGAGTTCTGATGAATCCGCGCCTCCTGCGCCGGCCCGCCGCCGTGGTCCTGCCGCTGTCCGCCGCGCTCGCCCTCTCGGTGGTCGTGGGGACGGCCGACGCGACGCCGGAGCACCACCACGGCTCCGGCGCCCGGGTCGTCTCCACGGCGACGCTGCCCGACATCCCGCTGGCCGCGTTCAGCAACGCGCTGGTGCCCGGCAGCGTCGCGGACGACCGGGGCGTCGACCTCGGGGGCATCGGCAGCGACCTGTACCCGGCCGAACGGCGCGGCGAGTACTGGACGGTGACCGACCGCGGCCCGAACGGGCAGATAGCCGTGGGGAAGGACAAGCGGCGGACGTTCCCGGTGCCCGGCTTCGACCCGGCCATCGTGAAGGTGCGGGCGGTGGGCGGCCGGATCCAGGTGCTGAAGTCCCTCCCGCTGACGACGGCTTCGGGCGCGCCCGTCACCGGGCTGCCGAACCAGGCCGGCCGTGACGAGGCGCCGTACACGTACGACGCCTCGACCCCGCTCGCGTACGACCCGAACGGCCTCGACACCGAGGGGCTGGTGCGGGACCGGGACGGCAGCTTCTGGCTGGTGGACGAGTACGGGCCGTCGCTGGTGCACGTCTCCGCCGAGGGACGGGTGCTCGCCCGGCACGTGCCCGAGGGCCTGAACCTGAAGGGCGCCGACTACCCGGTCGTCGAGTCGCTGCCGTCGATCTTCCTCCAGCGCAAGATCAACCGCGGCTTCGAGGGACTGGCGCTGCTGCCCGACGGCGACCTGGTGATGGCGCTGCAGAGCCCGCTGCTCAACCCCGACAAGGCCACCGGCGAGAACTCCCGCACCACGCGGCTCCTGCGCTTCTCGCCCCGGAAGAACCGCGTGACGGCCGAGTACGCCTACCGCTTCGACGCCGTCGGCGACGTGGAGCCCGGCCAGACCAAGACCTCCGAGCTGAAGGTCTCCGCGCTCGTCGCGCTCGGCGGCGACCGCCTCCTCGTCCAGGAGCGCACCGACAAGGCCGCCCGCGTGTACGAGGTGCGCCTGCGCCGGAGCTCCGACATCCTCGGCACCCGCTGGGACACCGCCACCGCCCCGGCCCTGGAGCAGCTCGACGACCAGGGCGCGGCCGGCGTGGTCCTCGGCAAGCGGCTGGTCGTCGACCTGAACACGGTCCCGGGCGTGCCCGGCAAGATCGAGGGCATCGCCCTCGAAGGCTCGTCGACCCTGGTCCTGCTCAACGACAACGACTTCGGCATGACCGACGGCCCCGAGGCCTTCGACGCGGCCGGCCGCCTCGTCGACAGCGGCGTGGAGACCACGCTCGTACGGGTCCGCCTCGACCGCCCCGTGCGCTGATCGCCGCCCCTTTCGACCCACCCGTGCCCCGGCCGAACAGGCCGGGGCACGGGCATTTCCGCGAAAGGGAAAGACGCCCCCTCGCCAGCCAACAGGAAGCGGAGGGTCCGCCGCAAATCCGATGAACAATTCTCGACCGGTCCTCTAGCGATCGGCGAGCCGAGCGCGATATCCGCGGGTCACACTGCTGCGTGGGTCGACACGTAGTGAGGTGCATATGGATACAGCAGTAGAAAGGGCGATCGAGTGCATCCGGGAGCGTTACGGCGAACCGCTGACCCTCACGGAGATCGCCGAAAGCGCTCTGCTCAGCCGTTTCTATTTCACGCGGCTGTTCAAAGAGGAGACCGGGCTCACGCCCGGCAGATTCCTGGCCGCGATCCGTATCTACCAGGCGAAAAGACTGATCGAGACCACCTCGATGAGCATCACCGACATCTCCTACGCGGTCGGTTACAACAGCCTGGGTTCCTTCACCAATTCCTTCACGGCCAGTGTCGGCGTCTCGCCCAGCCGGTTCCGCAGGCTGGTCCGCGACGGCGGTGACGCGCTGCCCGGCCCCGAGCCGACGGCGTGGACGGGCTTCGGGACGATCGCGGGCACCATCAGCCTGCCCGCCGGGCACGGCAACGCCCGGGTGTTCCTGGGCGCCTTCGGCACGCCGATCGTCCAGCACCCGTCGGTCGCCTCGGGCGTCATCGACGTGCCCAGCGGCCGGCCGTCCTGCTATTCGCTGAAGAACGTCCCCGAAGGCAGCTGGTACCTGCTTGCGGTGGCGGTCGCCGACGGACTCGGGCCCGACCCCGGCGCGGGGCGGACCCCGCTCGTCGGAGGGCACGGCCCGAAGACCGTCACCGTCGACGCCGACACCGTCACGAGCGCGGCCGTGCGGCTGCGCCCGGTCCGACCCGCCGACCCGCCGGTCCTGCTCGCCCTGCCGGAGCTCGAACCTCCGGCCGTCGTCGTCCCGCACCCCGGGTGCGCCTCCGTCAACCCGCCCCAGGAGAGCGGCGGACGGCGCCAGGCCGCGGGCCACCTCAGGGTGGCGACCGCGGCACCGGCGCCGTCGGCGTCGTGAGGGCGGAGGATCAAGGCACCATGTCCTGCTTGGTCTTGAGCTGCTCGGCGAGGAGGCTCCACTCCCTGCTGATCCGCTCGGCGATCGGCGCGATGACACCGAGCCAGTGCGGCGGCACGGCGTCGACGAGCTCGCGCCAGTCCTCGTCGGGGTCGGTGGCGTGCAGCTGCATCCAGCGGAGGAACTCCCGGCCGCCCGCGTTGTACCGGATGGCCGGGTCGGTGGCCATCTTGGCCGCCACCGTCGCCCACGCGGGCGGCGCCTCGGTGTGGTTCCGGCGCGGCGCGGGCGCCGCGTCGGGGTGCGGCGCCACCCGCAGCGGCCCGCGTGCGGTGCCGCACGCCGCCGCGCCGGCGGGCCGCACCGCCTCGCCGGGCAGCCGCACCTGCTGCCGCACGGTCGGCACCGACTGCACGGCGGGAACGACCTGTACGGGCCGTACGGACTGCACCGACCGCACGGGCTGTACCGGCTCCTGCCGCGCGGCGGGCGACTGGCGCCCGTCCCGCTCGGGGCTGTCGCCGCGGCGGAGCCGGGCGCTCACGTCGTGGACCGTGCCGAGCGACACGTCCGTCTCCCGGGCGACCTGACGCAGCGGGGCGTTCGGGTGGGCGGTGATGTACTCGGCGGCCCGCCGCCGACCCTCGCCCGCGTCCACCGGACGCCGCCTGCCGTCCCGGCCGATGCGCTTGCCGTCGAGCGACGCCCCCTCGCCCGTCCGGTCGCGCAGCGACGCGATCGTCTTGGCGCTCAGCCCGGTGATGCCGGCGATGGCCCGGTCGGACCAGTCGGGGTGCGAACTCAGCACGCGCTGCGCTCCGGACACCCGGTCGGCCTTCGACAGCGGGAGTCCGTGCGAGCCGTTCGCCTTCATGGCGATGACGAGCGCCTCGGAATTCGAACAGTCGAGGAAGCGCGCCTTGATGCTGACGTCGCCCCGGAGCCTGGCGGCTTCCAGGCGGTGCAGGCCGTCGATGATGCGGTAGCCGTCCATCTGGACCAGAATGGGCGGCAGTTCCGCCGACCCCGCCGCGTCGACGAGAAGCTGGATGTGAGCGGCGTCCGTACCGCTCTGGCGCAGGGAGACGCCGGGCGACAGCGCGCTGACGGGTACGTCGCGTGCCGGCAGTTTCTCGAAGTTCTTCAGATCGAATTCGCTGCGGGTCGCTGCTTCGGCGCTCTCCGTTCTGACGGGGCTGAATGCACTCGTGATCAAGACGGCCTGCCCACTGCTCTGAGCCATTCCCTTCACTCCCTTTCTGCTGCCGCTGCCGTCGAGCGTCGCAGCAGGGTCTTCAGGGGCGGTCGAGGAAAGCTGGACGCCGCCTGGAAGCACGACACCGCGGGCGCCCGCCGGATCGGCGGGCACCCGCGGTGTTCGGGTGAGGGATCAGGCGTCCCTGCGCTTCAGCAGTACGGCCGCGACGGCCAGCAGGACGGCGGTCCACAGGGCGAGGACCCCGAGGCCCTGCCACGGGCCGAGCAGGTCGTCCACCCGCGAGTGCTGCTGGGTGACCAGGAACCCCGCCTCGGTGGGGAGATAGGCGTGGATGTGCTCGCCGACGGTGCCGGGCAGCAGCCTGGCCATCGGGGCGAGCACCAGGACGAAGGCGATGACGCCGGTGATGCTCGCCGCCGTGTGCCGGATGATCGCGCCGACGGCGAGCGAGAACAGGCCGAGGAGCGACAGGTAGAACCCGCAGCCGACGACCGCCCGCAGCACGCCCGGGTCGCCGAGCGAGACGGGAGCCTTGCCGTCGAGCATCGGAGCGCCGATCAGGAACGAGCCGAACGCGGTCACTTCGCCCATCGCCAGGACGAGCAGACCGAACACGGCCGCCTTGGCCAGGAGCACCGGCACCCGCTTGGGCACCGCGAGCAGACTGGCACGGATCATGCCGGTGGAGTACTCGGAGGCCATGACCATCGCGCCCAGCACGCAGACCGCGAGCTGGCCGATCAGGATGCCGCTGCCGAGGATGGTGCCGGTCGGGTCGAGCCGCATGGCGGCCTGCTGCGCCGGGTCGGTCTTGTCCCAGTTCGCCACGCCCATCTGGATGAAGAGCGCGGTGAAGATCAGGGTCACCACGACCAGGATCGCGAGCGACCAGACCGTGGAGCGGACGGAGCGGATCTTCGTCCACTCCGACAGCATCAGCCGCCCGAAGGTCGGCTTGTGGCCGTCCGCGACGGGGACGGTCGCGGACGTGGTGGCGGTCGCGGTGGTCACTTCACACCTCCGGCGGTGGGCACGCCGGCGTCGTACTCGACGGCGTCCTTGGTCAGTTCCATGAAGGCTTCCTCGAGGGAGCCCCGCCGGGTCGAGAGCTCGTGCAGCACCAGGCCGCCGCCCGCGGCGAGTTCGGCGATGCGCGGGGCCTCCAGGCCCACGACGTCCAGGTCGCCCTCTTCGGTGTCGGTGACGGTGCCGCCGTGGCTCCTGAGGAGCGCGGCGAGCCGTTCCCGGTCCGGCGTCTTGATGAGGACGGACTGCTCGGTGCTGCGCTCGATGAACTCCTGGGTGGAGCAGTCGGCGACGAGCCGGCCGCGCCCGATGACGATGAGGTGGTCGGCGGTGACGGCCATCTCGTTCATCAGGTGGCTGGAGACGAAGACGGCACGGCCCTCGGCCGCGAGGGACTTCATCAGGTTCCGGATCCAGAGGATGCCCTCGGGGTCCAGGCCGTTGACCGGCTCGTCGAGCACGAGGGCGGCGGGGTCGCCGAGCAGCGCGGCGGCGATGCCGAGCCGCTGCCCCATGCCGAGCGAGAAGCCGCCGGCCCGCTTGCGGGCCACCGACGCCAGGCCGACCTGGTCGATGACCGCGTCGACCCGGCGCCTGCCGAAGCCCTGCGTCTGGGCGAGGCAGAGCAGGTGGTCGTAGGCGCTGCGGCCGGTGTGGACGGCGCGGGCCTCAAGGAGCGCGCCGACCACCCGCATCGGCTGCGGAAGGTCGCTGTAGCGGACGCCGTTGACGGTGGCCTCGCCGCCGTCGGGCCGGTCGAGGCCGAGCAGGAGTCTCATGGTGGTGGACTTGCCCGCGCCGTTGGGGCCCAGGAAGCCGGTGACGCGACCGGGCTCGACCGTGAAGGACAGACCGTTCACGGCGGTCTTGTCGCCGTAGCGTTTCGTGAGGTTCTTGGCTTCGATCATGGGTTACCTCGGTTGAATGGGCTGCGAGAGATTAACCGGGGACGCAATACTCCCCGCCCACCTTGGTACCAGGGTTGCCAAATGTTCAGTAGTCCCCTACGGGGCCGCTCTTGAACGATGGCCTCCGTTTCAGGTCCGCGGCTATTTTTACGGTGCCGACCGCCCCTTTCGGCGGTTGTTCCATCTGCTCGATTTCCTCAGTTGAACGCGACCCACGGAAACCCATGAGGGTGGTCATGAATTCAGACGTGAACGGTCCGGCGGGCGCCGGGCGGCCGGTCGTCGGGATCTGCGCGCGGACCGCGCCGGTCACGCTCCAGGGCAGCGACATGCTCGTCAGCCTCGCCCTCCAGGCGCACGTGGCGTTCCTGTCCGCGGCGGGCGCCACGCCCCTGCTGCTGCCGCTGCTGCCCGGCGTCGAGACCCTCGTCGACCGGCTCGACGGCCTGCTCGTCCCGGGCGGCCCCGACCTCGATCCGGCGCTGTACGGCGAGGCCCCGCACCCGGTCACCCGGCCCATGAGCCCGGACGCCGACCGCGCCGAACTCGCCTTGCTGGAAGCGGCACTTGATGCCGGGCTCCCGGTGCTCGCCATCTGCCGCGGGATGCAGCTGCTCAACGTGCTGCACGGCGGCAGCCTCCACCAGCACCTACCGGAGATCACGGGGCACGACGGCCACCAGCCGCGCACGTCCTCGTTCACGCTGGGCCGCCACCCGCTGAAGCTGGAACCCGGCAGCCGGATCGCCGCAGTCCTCGACGAGGCCGAGCCGGAGACGGCCTGCCACCACCACCAGGCGGTGCACAGGATCGGCGCCGGCCTCACCGTCACCGGACGGGCCCAGGACGACACCGTCGAGGCCGTGGAAGTCACCGGTCATCCCTTTGCGATAGGCGTGCAATGGGAGGCCGGACACACTCCCGACACCCGCCTCCACGAAGCACTCGTACAAGCCGCAGCAAGCCGGAAAAGCAACTGATCCGTCGAAATTCGGAATACTTGAGAAAAGGCTGCCCGGTGGGCAAGCTGTTACCGATCCCGATCCGAAGGAGAATTACAGATGTCGCCGCGGATGCCTAACCCGTCGCTGGTCGTTCCCGATGTTCTGCCGCCGATGCGCGCACTGGTCAAGGCCGTCAACAGCGTCGGTGTGCCGTTGAAGACGCTCGTGCTCATCCACCTGCGGGTGAGCCAGATCAACGGCCGTCCGGTCCAGATTCCGAAGAAGCAGGCCGAGTTCGAGGCCGCCGGGGAGGAGGACCACCGCCTGCCGGTGGTGGAGACCTGGCGCGAGCAGGACTGCTTCACCGACGCCGAGCGCTCCTGCCTCGCCCTCGCCGAGGCCGCCACCCGCATCAACGACCGGGAGGACCCGGTGTCGGACGAGGTCTGGGAGGAGGCCGCCAAGCACTGGAACGAGGTCGAACTCGGCGCGATCGTCCTCCACATCGGCCTGGTCAACCTGTGGAACCGCGTCAACGTCGCCACCAAGCAGGAGCCGGTCGACTGGCGCATCAACCCCAAGAAGTGGACCCCGATGACGTCCCGGCTCGCCCAGGCGCAGGCACAGCCCGCCGCGACCTCTTCCAGCTGACTCGACTCGTTTCCAGGCATTCGCAATCAGGCCCTGTCCGGTGGGAAATCCACCGAACAGGGCCTGATGCTTTGTGCGGGATCAGCGGGAGGAGAGCGAGCGGCCGCCCGCGCCCGTGGTGAGCACGGCCAGCAGGGTGCGCGCCTGGACGTTCACGTAACGGCTGTGGCCGGCGAGCCAGTTCAGCTGACCGGCGGTGACCCAGTGGTATCCCGGGGGAGCCTCGGCCGGCGTGGTGTCCTCGTCGGTGTCGACGATCAGGTACCGGCTCTCGGCGTTGAGGAACCGGCCGCCCTCCTCGGAGTGGACCGTCGAATAGCGCACGCGGTCGGCCGGCGCGGAGAGGATCGCGTCCAGGAACGGCGGCCGGTGCTCCGCCGGCAGGTGGGCGTAGTTCTCCGGGACGTACTGCACGGTCGGCGCGAGCTCCGCCGTGTCGAGGAAGCCGCCCTCGACGCGGGCGTGCACCAGGACGTGCGGGACGCCGTCGAACACCCGCCGGGCGAAGGCGACGATGCCCTGGCCCACCGGCTCGATGATCGGCTGGGTCCAGCCGGCGACCTCGCGGCCCGCGCCCTCGACGGAGACCGCCACCACCTGGAAGAACCGGTCGTCGTCGCGGCGGACGGAGTACTCGTCGCGCCGCCAGCCGGCTATCTCGCGCAGCGGCATCCGGCGCACGTCGATGTCCTGGCGGGCCCGCTCGCCCGTGAACCAGGCGAGCAGGTCGGCGTCGGAGGTCAGCGCGCCGGTCTCGGCGGGGGCCATCGGGGCGCTCGCCAGGACCGTGCGCGCGTCCATGTTCACCACGTTGTCGAGGCGCAGCATGGCCGTGATCTGGCCGAGGGTGAGCCAGCGGAAGTCCTCGTCGGCGGGGACGTCGCCCTCCACCTCGACGATCATGTTGCGGTTGCGCTTCCGGTAGAACCAGGCGCCGTGCTCGGACTGCAGGACGTCCGTGAGCACCCGCTCCCGGTCGGGGCCGAGGAAGTGCTCCAGGTACTTCACCTCCGCCCCGCCGTGGGCCTTGGTGTAGTTGCTGCGGGTGGCCTGCACGGTGGGGGAGAGCTGCACCAGGTTCGGGTTGCCCGGCTCCATCTTCGCCTGCATGAGGAAGTGGAGGACGCCGTCGAACTCCTTGGCCAGGATGCCGAGGATGCCGATCTCCGGCTGGACGATGATCGGCTGCTGCCACGCGCCCTCGGGCCGGACGGCGTGCAGTCCCTCGACGGTGAAGAACTTGCCGCTGCTGTGCCGCAGGTCGCCGGTGTCCGGGGCGAAGGACCAGTGGTCGAGCTCGGCGAACGGGATGCGGCGGATCGCCGTACCGCAGGTCAGCCGGTGGAAGTCCAGCCAGCCCGGCACGTCGGACGTCGCGATGTGGGCGCCCTCGGGCGTGGCGGCGGACAGGGCGAGGCGCTCGGTGATGCCGGCCCGGTGGCGCGGCACCAGTCGTGTCTGCACGGTCACGGCCGACCACCGCTCTCCTTGACCGGCTTCCACCACTGCGGGTTGTTCCGGTACCAGTCGACGGTCGCCGCGAGGCCCTCGTCGAAGGAGGTGAGCGGCCGGTGGCCGAGCTCCTCCTCGATCTTGGTCTGGTCGAGGGCGTAGCGCCGGTCGTGCGCCTTGCGGTCGGCGACGTGGTCGATCAGGTCCGTGGACAGGCCGAGGAGTTCGACGAGCCGGTGGGCCAGCGTCAGGTTCGGCACGGACGAGCCGGAGCCGATGTTGTACGCCTCGCCGGCCCGGCCCGCGGTGAGCACCCGCTGGATGGCGCGGCAGTGGTCGTCCACGTGCAGCCACTCGCGGATCTGCTGTCCGTCGCCGTAGACGGGGATGCGCCGGCCTTCGAGGAGGTTGGTGACGGCGAGCGGGATGAACTTCTCGGGGTGCTGGTAGGGCCCGTAGTTGTTGGAGCAGCGGGTGACCGAGAGGTTCAGCCGGTGCGTACGGAAGTAGGCCAGGGCGACGAGGTCGGAGGCGGCCTTCGACGCGGCGTACGGGGAGTTGGGCAGCAGGGGCGACTCCTCGGTCCAGTGCCCCTCGTCGATGGAGCCGTAGACCTCGTCCGTGGAGACGTGCACGACCCGCTCGACGCCGGCGGCCAGGCTCGCCTCCAGGACGGCCTGCGTGCCCTCGACGTTGGTGCGGACGAACGCGGCGCCGCTCTGGATGGAGCGGTCGACGTGGCTCTCGGCGGCGAAGTGCACGACCGCGTCCTGGCCTTCGAGGACCGAGCGGAGCAGCTCCCGGTCGAGGATGTCGCCGTGGACGAAGGTGAGCCGGGGGTGGGCGGCGGGGAGGTTGTCGCGGTTGCCCGCGTACGTCAGCAGGTCGAGGACCGTGACGTGCGCGTCCTCGTAGCCCGGGTACCCCCCGTCGAGCATGGTCCGCACATAATGCGAGCCGATGAATCCGGCTCCGCCGGTGACGAGGATTCTCATGAGATCACATCGCAGTCGGAATTCCACGGTCGAGGCATGTGTCTTAACCCTTTTCGATGAGGGGGACGGATGGCATGCAATTCACGCTAAAGAAACGCCTGATGGGAGGCATCTTTCAGATTGCGGGTTCAACCGCTGAAAAACCGCGGGGGGGTGGGGGGGGGGGGGAGGACCCGCCGCCCCCCCCCAGGATCGGAGGGCGGGGGGGGGGCCGCCGCGGGGAGCCGCA
>NZ_JBHJQI010000086.1:0-34758 GCF_042262805.1 Streptomyces sp. NPDC056361 | reverse complement strand
GCCGGCGGTGTCGTTCTTGGTGTCGTCGCTCGACGAGCAGGCCGCGAGGGGGACGAGGAGGGCGGCGGTGAGGACGGCGGCGGCCGTACGGCGTCTGGCGGGGGTGAGGGACATGAGGGTCTGAACTCCTTGGGGACGAGCGGAAAGTGGGGGAGGAAGGACGGCCGCGCCGACGGCCGAGACGTCTCGGTACTGCGTGAGGAGGGGAATCAGGTGCGGTCGATGTGCACGCTGGTCGACTTCACGCGGGCGGTGGCCTGCATGCCGACTTCGAGCCCCAGCTCCTCCACGGCCTCCCTGGTGAGGAGGGGGACCAGCAGGTGCGGCCGGGCCTGGACGGTGGCCCGGCCCGTGACCGCCGACCGCCGCGCGGTGTCCGGGCCGACGCCCGGCAGATGTGCGGCCTGACCGAGGGTGTGGGACTGCATGTGCGACACCGTAGGGCGAAATCCTGCACATCTGCAAGAAAGTAGTGGGAGTCTCCATGGTGGATGAGAGGTGGGTTGGAGGAAGGGACCAGTGGGGTTGCCCGGTCGTCTCAGCCCTTGGACGGCGAGGCTCCGGGAAGCTGGTGGGCGCCGATCCAGATCGCGGTGACGGCGCTGACGTAGCGGGCGCCGCAGCGGTCGGACGGCACGACGAGCTGGGTGCCGGCGGTGTCGAGTTCCTCGTCGTCCATGCGGGTCGCGAGCAGCACGGCGGCGTTGCCGAAGTCGGCGTCGATCTCCGCCCACGACAGGACCGCGTGGTGCCCGTCCCCGCCGCTCACGGACAGCAGGAATCGGGAGCGTTCCTTGCGGCGGGCGGGGTCGAAGCCGGGGCGTGCCGCGGCCATGACCTCGCGCAACAGCGGCCCGACGAAGGTGTGGCGCTGCGGTCCCGCGGTGGCGCAGTCGAAGACCACGTCGGCCCGGTGCTGCTCCCACCCTTCGCGCAGCTCGGCGACGGTGAGAGCGGTCGGTGCGGCCACGTCCCCCCACAGTGCGAAGGATCCGGGTGCGGGCGTGGTCACAGGCATCGGGTGAGGTGCGGCGCTGGGTCGGCTCATCTTCAGTCCCCTCGGGGCGGGTCGGTGCGGCGGCTGCGCGCAGTGATACCCGACCGCTGAAGCAGGGAACCGTGTTTGCCACTTGAATGGAGCCCTGTATCCCGCATTTGTGAGCTTGCTACGAGTCAATCGCTCACATTCTCCCGGTCTATCGACCGACGCTCCGTGCCTTCCGGTCGAGGGCGAGCCAGACGCGGTCGCGGGTCACCGGCAGCTCGGTGAAGCGGATGCCCGTGGCGTCGCGCAGGGCGTTGGCGAACGCGGGGGCCACGGGGTTGAAGGGGCTCTCGCTCATCGACTTGGCGCCGAGCGGGCCGATCGCGTCGGACGTCTCGGCGAAGTGGACCTCGGTACGGGGGACATCGGCGTACTGGGGGAGGCGGTAGCGGCGGAAGGCGGCGGTGGTGACCTCGCCGCGTTCGTCGACCCGGACGGTCTCGAAGAGCGTGGCGCCGAGGGCCTGCGCGACGCCGCCCTCCACCTGGCCGCGGCACTGCATGGGGTTCATGACCTTGCCGGCGTCGGCGGCGTGGACGCTGCGGAGGATGCGGATCTCGCCCGTCGCGGGGTCGACGGCGAGGCGGAACCACTGGGCGTTGAAGGCGACCGAGCGAGGTGAGCCGCCCCAGTGGCCGTCGGCCCCCAGCTCCTCGGTCGCGCCGAGGGCGTGCCCCGCCTCGTACAGCTCCTTGAGGGTGACGAGCCGCCCGGCGCAGTCGACGGACTCGGCGCCGAGCACGCACAGGTGCCGGGCCACTCCCGTGTGCCGGGCGGCCAGGGCGCGCAGCCGTTCCGCCAGGGAGGTCGCGGCGAGGAGGACGGCCTTGCCGGCGACGACGGTGCCGGCGGAGCCGAAGGCACCGGTGTCGTGGCGGACGACGTCGGTGTCGGACTGGCGGACGGTGAGCCGGTCCTCGGTGGTGTGGAGAGCGCCGGCGGTGATCTGCTTGTGGACGGTGGTGGTGCCGTTGCCGAACTCGGCGGTGCCGACGGCGATGTCGTACGTGCCGTCCTCCAGCAGGGACACGCGGGCGTCGGCGTAGTGGCCGCCGGGCGGGCCGGTGGCGATCATCGCCATGCCGGTGCCCTGCCCGACCAGCCAGCCCTCGGGTGCGTCCTCGGCGCTGCGGTCCTCGGCGATGGCCTTGCGGACCACGGACAGGCACTGGTCGAGTCCGTAGGAGGCGATGTGCAGGTCCTCCTCCTCGCCGATCGGACTGTGCATGGGTTCGCCCGGGCCGATGACGTTCTTCTCCCGGAAGACGAGCGGGTCCATCCCGAGGCGGCGGGCCAGCTCGTCCATCACGGACTCGACGGCGAAGGTGACCTGGCCGAGGCCGTAGCCGCGGAAGGCGCCGGCCGGGACGACGTTGGTGTACACCGAGTAGGCGTCGACCTTCTTGTGCGGGGCGCGGTAGACGGCGAAGGACTCGCCGACGCTGTGGAACATGACCGCCGGGCCGTGGTTCCCGTACGCGCCGGTGTCGGACACCACCCGCATCTGGACGGCGGTGAGGGCTCCGTCGGCGCGCGCCCCCACCTTGATGCCGATGGTGAACGGATGCCGGGTGGTCGCCCCGTAGAACTGCTCGGCCCGCGTGTACTCCAGCTTCACCGGCCGGCGCAGTTTCAGCGCGGCGAGCGTGACGATGTCCTCGGTGATCATCTCCTGCTTGCCGCCGAACCCGCCGCCGACCCGGCCCGCGACCACCCGTACCTCGTCCTCCGGCAGGCCGTACAGCGCGCAGAGCGCCCGCCGGGTCAGGAACGGGGTCTGGGTGGAGGAGCGTACGGTCAGCCGTTCTCCCGTACCGTCCTCCGTCGGCTCGAAGTACGCGACGCAGCCGTGCGTCTCCAGGCTGGCGTGCTGCACGCGCTGGGTGCGGAAGGTCTCCTCGTACACGACGTCCGCCTCGGCGAAACCCCGCTCGACGTCGCCGATCTCGCCGTGCACCTCGCCCGCCACGTTGTTCTCGACCCGGGCGATACGGACCTCCGGCCCCTTGCCCGCGTGGATGACCGGCGCGCCGGGGCGCATCGCCTCCTCGGGATCGATGACGTACGGGAGCTCCTCGTACGTCACCTCGATCCGCCGGCAGCCCTCCTCGGCGGCCTGCTCGCTGTCGGCGACCACGGCCGCGACCCGCTGGCCCACGTACCGGACGACGTCGTCCAGGACCCGGGTGTCGTCGGGGTCCTCGGTCGGATGCTCGTGCCGGGCGGAGGAGTACAGGGTCGCCGGGGCGTCCTCATGGGTGAGCACCGCGACCACGCCGGGCACGCGCAGCGCGGCGGACGTGTCGATCGCGACGATCCGGGCGTGCGGGTGCGGGGAGCGCAGCAGCTTCATGTGCAGCAGGCCGGGGACCTCGACGTCGAAGGTGTAGCGGGCGGTGCCGGTGACGACCTGCGGACCGGCCGGCGCGCCGACGTTCCGCCCCACCGCCTGGCCCGCGCGGGGCTGTTCGGTGTGCTTGACCCCCCGGACGGCGTCCTCGATCGCCCGGTAGCCCGTGCAGCGGCAGAGGTTGCCCTTGAAGGCGCGGGGGAGGTCGTCGAGCTTGCCGTCGTCGTCCTCGGTGCCCCGCTCGGCTTCGAGAGCGGCCGTCGTCATGAGGAAGCCGGCCGTGCACATGCCGCACTGGTAGCCCTGGGCGTCGAGGAACTTCTGCTGCACGGGGTGGAGTTCACCCTCCCGGGAGGCCAGTCCCTCCACCGTGGTGACGGCGCGGCCTTCGGCCCGTACGGCCGGGTACAGGCAGCTGTGCACGGGCTCCCCGTCGACGTGCACGGTGCAGGCGCCGCAGTCCCCGGCGTCGCAGCCCTTCTTCACGCCGAACCAGCCGCGCTCCCGGAGGTAGGTGCGCAGGCACTGGCCGGCGCGCGGTTCGTCCTGGTGCGTCCGGCCGTTCACGTCGAGCCGGAATCCCTCGGTCTGCGAGGTGCTCATCGGGCTCCTCCTTCCATCGGGGCGATCAGTTCGCGGCGGACTTCCTCGGCGAGGCGCAGGGCCATGTGCCGCCGCCACTCCGGCAGTCCGTGGATGTCGTCGAACCACTCGCCGGGGCGGACGGCCTCGTCGACGGCGGCGCGCAGCCGCTCACGCCCCGGCGGCAGCGGGAACCAGAACCGGAACGGCCGTACCGTCGCGGCGCTGACCGTCACCGCCAGCGAGCCGTCCACCGGATCGAGCGTCCCGATGACCAGGGCGCCGGAGCGGCCGAGCCCGTACAACGAGGCCTGTCGGAACGCCGTACGGCACTCCAGCGCCCGGGCGGGAAGGGTCACCGAGCGCAGCAGCTCGCCTTCCGCGAGGTCCTTGACGCCGGCGCCGGTGACGAAGTCGACGACCTTCACGTCCCGCAGCGAGCCGTCCTGCGCCCGGAGCAGACATGTGCCGTCGAGCGCGGCGGTGAGCGAGATCATCGGCCCGGCGGGCAGGCCGTTGCACAGGTTCCCGCCGACGGTCGCCATGTTCCAGATCTTGAACGAGGCGAGGAAGGCCCGGCAGCACTGTTCGAACAGCGGCGCCGCGGGGGCATCCAGGAACCGCCTTCCGAAGCGCGACAGTTGGGTGATGGTGCACGTGGCCGCGATCTCCAGGGAACCGTCCTCGTGCCGGGTGAGCGGCTCCCACCCCATCCGGCTCAGGTCGACCAGCCGGCGCAGCTGCGGCTGCGGCTCGGAGAAGAGGTACGTGCCGCCGCCGAGCCACGCGTCCCCGGGCCGCCAAGGCCCGCTCCGCCGCGCGTCCCGCACGTCCGCGATCGTGTTCAGATCCATCCCTGCCCATGCCTTCCGACCGGTGTCCTCAGGCCAGTGAAGCCGGGGGAGAGCGGCGGAACGACTGGACGGGAAGCCGGAAATCTTCCACCTGCCAGGGGCGTGTCCTGGAGGATCAACCAAGAGCTGTTTTGAGCCTTGCCTTGGGCATCTACGATGTCTCTTCTCGTATTCGCCTCGTGAATGTGAGCTCGGGCTTGTCCCGTGGCCGCGCTAGGAGCCACTCATGCACGTCGGTCATCTCCTCCGTCTCGACCGTCTGGAACTCGCCCTCGTCTGGGGCGACGAGGCGCTGCTCGGCCAGGAGATCGGTGGTGTGACGGCGACCGACCTGGAGGATCCGGCGCGCTTTCTCCAGCCCGGGGAGATCGTCCTCAGCGGACTCGTGTGGTGGAGCAGGGACGGCGATCCGGGCAAGACCGAACGCTTCGTCTCCGCCCTGAGCGCGGCGGGAGCGGTGGCGCTGTTCGCGGGGGAGGAGACCCACGGCGAGGTGCCGCGAGAGCTGGCCGAGGCGTGCCGCGCGCACCGCGTCGCCCTGATCGCCGTGCCGGCCCGTACGACCTTCCGGGCGATCACCGAAGCCGTCTACCTCCGGCAATGGAGCGAGCTCAGCCGTCGGCCCGCGGACCACTTCGCGCTGCCGGAGAACGTCCGCCTGGACCTCGACCGCGCGCTTGAGGGCGGCGCCACGGCCGGTGACCTGCTCGTCCGGGCGTTCGCCCACCTCGGCACGCCCGCCTGCCACTTGCTGACCGGAAGCGGCCGTACGGTCGCCCGGACCGGTGCCGTACGGGCGGAACTGCCCGCGGCGCGGGCCGCGGAGCTCGTGCGGGGCGGTCACGGTACGACGGTACGTGTCGAGGCCGACGGCACGGCCTACGACAGCTGGCACCTCCACCTGCCCGAGGCGGGGCAGGTGCCCCCGCGGGTCCTCCAGGAGATAGCCGAACTCCTCGGCCGTCACCGGCGCCGCGAGGACCGGATCCGGGCGGCGAGCGGTGCGGCCTCCGCGGAACTCGTCGACGCCGTGGGTGCCCTGCGGTTCGACGCCCACCGCGTGCAGGGCGCGCTGGCCACGTGCGGTCTCGGTGACAGGGACGCCTACACCGTGGTCGTCGCGGCCCCCGAATCGCCCGGGGAAGCCGGCGCCTTGGGCGTCGCCGCACTCACCGAGGCGCTGCGCCACCTCCCCTCCCTCGCGTTCGCGGTAGCCGAAGGCCCCGGTGGTGAGGCGACGGCGGTGGTCGCGCACGACAAGGGCGCGGCGTCGGGAGTACGGGCCCGGCTGAGCGACGTATGGCCGCTGATCCACGCCTGCAGCCCGGACGTCATCCTGCACGCGGGTGCGAGCGCGGCTGCCGCCACCCCCGCGGGGTTGAACACCGCGCTGACTCAGGCCCGTTACGCCCTGGCGGCGGCCCGGGCCGCAGCACCGTCGGCCCCCCGCGTCGCCGGTCCCGGTGACCTCGACGGGCTGGGCAGACTGCTGGCCGGCATCCCCGCCGACGTACGGAACGCGTACCGCGAGACGGTCCTGGGGCCGCTCCTCGGTGTCGGCAGGGGGTCGGGCACCATGCTCCTCGACACCCTGGAGGTCTTCCTGGCGCACGACTGCTCGTGGGCGAGGACGGCCGAGGCCCTGCACGTCCACGTCAACACGGTCCACTACCGCGTCCAACGCATCGAGGCCCTCACCGGCCGGGACCTTTCGCGACTCGACCACAAGGTGGACCTGCGCGCGGCACTGCTCTGCCACTGACCGACCGCTCGCCGGAAACGGTCAGGGCAGGTCGATGTGCACGCTCGTCGACTTCACCCGTGCCGTCACCGTGACCCCGACGTCGAGCCCCAGCTCCTCCACGGCCTCCCGCGTCACCAGCGACACCAGCCGGTGCGGGCCCGACTGGACCTCCACCTGCGCGGCCACGTCGTCGACCCTCACCCCCGTGACGATCCCCACGAAGGAGTTCCGGACGGAGGTCGACACGTCGTCCTCCGGAACGGCATGGAGCCCAGCGCCCCGCTCCTGCGCGAAGCGGGCCAGCGCCGTCCCCTCGATCACCCGCTTGCCGGCCCCGTCCCGCTCCATGGCGAGCCTGCCCCCGTCCGCCCACCGGCGAACGGTCTCCGAACTCACTCCGAGCAGCTGCGCTGCCTGCCCAATGCTGTACGACGGCACAACCGCACTCTAGGCCACGCCCCGAACCCCGCGGGATGCGGGCGTCCGGGGTGGTGGTGGCGGCTTCCCGTGCCGTGCGGAGTCAGTGGGGCGGGTCGTGGGTCGCCTGCGGTTCCCCGTTCGTCGGTCGGGTCGGGACGGTGTGGGAGCCGGCGGCCGCCGCGGCGGCGTAGTGGACGGCGGTGGGTGGGCCGGTGGGGCGGATGCGGCCGACGAGGAGGGCGAGGGCGATGCCGAGGGCGCAGAAGAGGGCGAGGCCGATGGAGGCGCGGGAGAAGCCGGCGGCGAGGGCGTCGGCGGTGGCGGTGCCGGGGGCGTGGTGGTGGGTGTAGACGGCGTTGAAGAGGGAGGCGGTGACGGCGGTGAGGACGGCGGCCCCGACGTAGCGACCCATGTTGGAGATGCCGGAGGCGGCGCCGACCTGTTCCTTCGTGACGCATGCGGTGGCGACGGAGGACGAGGGGCCGTTGGCGAGGCCGAGTCCGACGGCGAGGACGACCAGGGGGACGACGAAGGTGCCGTACGTCCAGGACGCGTCGACGAAGGCGAAGACGGCGAAGCCGGCGGTCGCGACGGCGAAGCCGGACGCGATGACCCTACGGGCTCCGAGCCGGTCGACGAAGCGAGTGATCAGGGGGGCGGTCACGACGATGCCGGCCGCCGCGGGCAGCGTGGCCACGCCGGCCTGCAGCGGGCTCATGCCCAGGCCGTCGGGGTTCTGGAAGTACAGGCTGCAGATGTACATGATCGCGTTGATGCAGCCGGCCACCACCAGGATGGCGACGCTGGAACCGACCAGGATCTTGTTGCGGAGCAGCGCGAGGTCGACCAGAGGGGTGCGCACGCGCCCCTCGACCAGGACGAAGCCGACGACGGACACCGCCGAGATCGCGAAGCACACGAGGGTCGGGGCGCTGAGCCAGCCCCAGTCCGCGCCCTCGGTCACCGCGAAGACGAACGGTACGAGGACGGCGGCGATGAGCGCCGTGCCCGCCAGGTCGACGGAACGGGGACGTGACGGGTCGCGGGACTCCGGCACCGTGCGGAGGGTCAGCGGCACGCAGAGGGCCGCGATCCCCGCGTCGATCCAGAAGAGTCCCTGCCAGCCGGTGACGTCGACCAGCACGCCGCCGAGCAGCGGCCCGGCGGCGGCTCCGGCGGCCGAGGCCGCTCCCCACAGGGACACCGAGCGCATCTGCGCGTCGCCGGAGGCGCCCGCCGACAGGAGGCTGAGCCCGCAGGCCAGGATCGTCGAGCCCGCCGCGCCCTGGATCGCGCGGCCGGCGATCACGGTCGCGCCGCTGCCTCCCAGTGCGATGAACACGCACGAGGCCACGAACAGGAGCAGGCCGCACAGGAAGATGCGCCGGCGTCCGAAGATGTCGCCCAGGGCGCCCGAGGTGACGATCACGGCCGCGCCGACCAGCGAATAGCCGGTCACGGCCCACTGCAGGGTGGCCAGGGAGGCACCGGTGTCCTCGCTGATGGCCGGCAGGAGGATGCTGACCGCGGAGGTGTTGGCGTTCACGACGAAGGCGGAGACGCACGTCGCCGTCAGCACCCCGGCGCCCGCGCGGGCGGCTGCGTCCGGTGCGGCGCCCCCGGTCGCCGCGCTCACTCGGCGGCCCCGGGACGGTGCTGTGACGCGGCGGCACCGCACTTGAGGCGTCCACGACGCTGATCCACCACACGTACTTCCACCCTGTGCACCCCGGATTCAACACATGATCAGACTGGCGCCAGAACGGTAGGACGGCTGCCGGTATCCACACGGCAGACCCTCCGTTCGGCGGATGAGGTCCACCCGCATGGCCCAAGGAGGCGGGCTGAGGGAGGGGGAAGGGGGCGGGACGCACCTCTCGTCCGGCCGGTGCCGACGAGCACCTCGGACCGCCGGAACTTAGCGTGGAGGGTGAGAACACATGTGACGGAGGGACCACGGCATGGACCACGGCATGCACGACGCCATGGACAAGGCCAAGGGCAGGCTCAAGGAGATCACCGGAAAGATCACGGGCCACGAGCGCCTTGAGGCCGAGGGCAAGACGGACCAGGTGAAGGTCAAGATCCGTCGGAAGATGACGAGCGTCCGGCACCGGGCCGAAGGCATCAGGGATTCACTGAAACGCGACCACTCGTAGCGTGGCCCGTCGCGATCGGGACGATGCCGACCGGCCCGTGGGCCGAGGACACCGCACCGCGGGCAGCCGTACGCCCGGCGGCGGCGCGCGCAGCGGCGGTGCGTCCGATGGCCAGGCGCGCGGCGGCCGAGCCCGCCGCAGGTGGCGCGGGCCGATCGGCACCTGGTCCGCCGTACTCCTCACGGTCGTCGTCCTCGCCGCCGCGAATCTGCTGCTGCACCGCTGGACCGGCCCGATCCGCCTGGTGGCGGCCGTCGCGGTGAGCGTCCTGCTGCTCGGGGTGCTCCGCTGGGCGGGAGGCACCCTGGAGGACGCCGGTCTGGCACCCGGGACGCTGGCCCGCGGTGCGAGGTGGGCGCTGGCCTTGATGGGGATCGTCGCCGTCGTCTATGCCGTGGGAGCGCTGCTGCCGGACACCCGCTCGCTGTTCGAGGACCGGCGGTACGACGGGATGACGGGGGGAGAGCTGGCGGCGCGGGTGCTCGTGGTGGTCCCCGTCGGCACCGTGCTCGTGGAGGAGGTCGCGTTCCGCGGCGTGCTCTACGGACTGGTGCGCCGGGCCCGTGGGACCTTCTGGGCGACCACCGTGTCGAGCGTGCTGTTCGGCCTGTGGCACGTCCTGCCGTCGCTGCACCTGGCGGCCGCGAAGCCCGCGCTGACCTCAGTCCTGGGGGACTCTCCGTTCGGGTCCGTGCTCGCGGTCCTGGGCGCCGTGCTGTTCACGGCGGCGTCGGGCGTCCTCTTCTGCGAACTGCGACGGCGCAGCGACAGCCTGCTGGCACCCATGGGGCTGCACTGGGCGGTCAACGCGTTCGGCTACGTCGCCGGCTTCCTGCTGCGGTGACAGCGCGTTCGGCTCCTTGCGCCGCGTTCCTGCTGCGCCGGGCGGGCGCCCCGGGGGCGGGCGAGGGTCAGTCTTGCGGCGGCTGGATGATGTCCCGCAGCCGGTCCAGGTCCTGCGGCGTGAAGCCCGAGGGCCGCATGACGGCGTTCCAGCCGTCGACGTACGCGGCCTTGTAGGTGTGACCGTGGCCGTCCGGCACGCCCGTGGAGAACGGGAGGTCCGCCGTGACCTGCCAGAAGGTCACGAAGGGGATCCAGACCATCCCTTCGAGCACGTCGCTGCCGGGCGCCTCGCCGATCCAGTCGGGCTCGGACAGCGCCAGGTTCGGGCTCCACCAGACGATCGGGTCGGACGGGTGCATGAGGTACAGCACCCGCGTGCCGTTCCACGGCTCGCCCTCCGGAGGGATCGTCCCGGCGGTCGGGTCGTCGGTGAACCGCACGGTCCGCCCCTGCCGGAAGACGGGCTCGATCTCCGGAGTTCCCGCCTCGCGGTGGTCACTGAAATCGCGGAACAGGGTGTTGAAGTTCGGCGGGCCGGCGAACAGGGTGCCGGCGGTGCGGTTGCGCAGGTCGTACTCGCCGCTGAAGGCCGCCTCGCCGCCGAACGACCCCAGGCTCTCGCCGGCGACGAACAGCCGCGGGCGCTGGTCCTGGGGCAGCTTGGACCAGACGTCGTAGACCGCGTCGAAGAGTTCGCGGCCGGCCTCGCGCGCCTTGGACTGGTCCACGAGATAGGAGAGCCACGACGGCAGGTACGAGTACTGCAGGGCCACGGTGGCGGAGTCGCCGTTGCCGAGGTACTCGAACGAGTTCACGGCGGCCGGGTCGACCCAGCCGCTTCCCGTGGTGGTCATGACGAGCAGGTTCGCGCGCTCGAAGCCGCCGGCCCGCCGCAGGTCGGCGACGGCCCGCTCGGCGCGCGCCTCCGCGTCGTCGGCGGTCTCGAGTCCGGCGTAGGCCCGGACGGGCTCCTGCGCCGGACGGTGGGTGAAGGCGCCGATGTCCCGCGCCGTCGGACCGCTGCCGGCGAAGGCCCGGCCCTGGTAGCCCAGCGTGTCCCACGGCACCAGGGAACCGGGACCGCCGGAACGCAGGGCGGACGTGGGCTGGTGCACGCCTTCCGGCGTCGTCGTGTCACGCACCGAGAACGCCTCGTTGGCCGTGTTCACGATGCCCGCCAGCAGGACGCCGCTGATCACGGACCACGTGAGGCCCGCCACCACGACCCAGCCGACCACCCCGGCCGCGCGCGGCCCGATCCAGCGGCGGAGGTGCCGGGCGAGCCACCGGTACAGGCGCCGCAGCCCCCGGCCCGCCAGCAGCAGGAGCCAGAACACGAGCGCGGCGATGAACGGGCAGGCGACGGCGGTGGCGACGTTGTAGTCGGTGACCCCCATCAGCTCGCGGATCTCGTGCTGCCAGTACTGGCCGAACCCGAAGGAGAGGCCGAACAGCACGATCCCGCAGATGACGAAAACGCGCCACGACCCGTACGAGGCCTCTCGCGCCTCCCGGTCGGCGAACGCGCGCCACACATAGGCCGCGATCACGCCGAGCCCGTAGCCGATCGCCCCGCTGATGCCGGCGATCAGGCCCTGGAGCACCCCGCCGCGCGGCAGCAGGGACGGGGTGAAGGAGAGACACGCGAGGAGGAGCGCGCCCCAGCAGCCGGGGAGCGTGAACCGGAGCGACCGGCGGAACCTCCCGGAACCGTTCGCCCGCTCGGCGTCCTCGGCCTCCCCGCGGCCCGGAGAACCGTCCGGCGGGGACGTCTGCGCATCAGGAGCCATAGCCGACCTCCGAGGCAAATGATCCCAAGCCCGGACCGGACGTGCCACCCGTGACACCCCGCGCCGTGCGCGCCCGCCGGCGGGATCCGCGGGACGCGTACGCGCCTCGGTGCGGCCCAGTGGTCACCGAGCATCCGGGCTGATCCGCTTCGGCGGGTCAGCCGAGTGCCGCGGGGGAGTGGGCGTTGCGGAGGAGGAGGCGGGGGGTGCCGGTGCCCGTGGAGGGGACGGACCAGAGGTCCTTGGTGCCGTCGTCGTGCTGCTGGGCGTAGGCGAGGGTGGTGGGGGAGAGCCAGGCGGCCTGGTCGTCGACGCTGCGGGTCTCGGCGGTGGGGGTGACGCGCTGGGTCGTGAGGTCGAGCACGGAGAGGCGCCAGCCGCGGGTGGGGTCGCCGTCGATGGGGGACTTGAAGGCGATCCTGGTGCCGTCGGGGGAGAGGGAGGGGCATTCGACGCGGTCGCGGAGGGTGCGGACGGTGCGGGCGGCGAAGTCGCCCTGGACCAGGTAGCGGTGGCCCTTGGTGTACATGGTGGCGTAGAAGGTGTTGTCGTCCTTGGTGAAGGTCACGCCCCAGAAGTTGACGTCGGCGGAACGGTACGGCTTGCCGTCCTTGACGACCGAGAAGGTTTCGAGGGTCTTGAAGAGGGTCCCGGACCTGGTGTCGTAGATGCCGGTGCGGGTCGCGAAGTTGAGCGTGGCGTAGCTGTCCCCGCCGACGAACGAGGTCCAGGACACCATGCGTCCGCTGGCGGAGACGCGCACCCGGTTGGGGACGCCGCTGACGGGGATGGTCCTGCGTTCCTTGAGGTCCGGTGACAGCAGGCGCATCGTGACGGTGCCGAGGACCCCGTCCGAGTACAGGCAGGCGACCGTGCCCGCGGCGGCGTAGACGCGGTCGCACTTGGTCGAGGACACGGCCCGCTCGCCGCCGGGGTCGGCCTTGTCGGTGGTCGTGATCTGACCGGTGCTCGTCAGGGTCAGCAGCCGTGGACCGGGCTTCAGCGACACGGTCTCGGTGGTGACGGCCGTGTCGGGTGCCTGGGCGGAGGAGCTGTGCCGGGCGTAGCCGATGGCGACGGCGGCGAGCGCGAGGGCGGCGACCAGCGTGGTCGTGAGGCGGGCCGTCCGTCCGGACCGGCGCGGCGCGGAGGACGGGTTCGGGTCGGGCTCGGCCGGGGGGGTCGACTGCTCGCTCATGCGGTTTCCTCGGTGTCGGTGTCGGTGTCGGTGTGGTTGTCGGTGTCGGTACGGGTGGTGGCGCGGACGACCAGGAGGAACGCGGTGGCGGCGACCACCGGTACGACCAGGGCGGCGGCGCACCGGACGGCGGTGGCCGGGCCCCACAGCTGCCAGGCGAGGCCGAAGAGGACGGAGGAGGCGAGATAGGCCAGCGCCTGTCCGGTCTGGATGAGGGCGAGGCCGGTGGTGCGGAGGTGCGCGGGGAGTACGGGACCGGCCAGCGCCATCAGGACGCCGTCGGTGGCGGCGTAGAAGGAGCCGTACAGCACGAGGACCAGGGCCACCAGCGGCATGCCGTGCAGCGGGCCGGAGAGGAGCAGGTACACGCCGAGCAGTGCGGTGTAGCCGCCGAGCACGACGGGCAGGCGGCCGACGCGGTCGGCGAGGGCTCCGACCGGGACCGCGAGGAGGAGGTAGACGAGGCTGGTGCCGACCGCGAGCAGGGGGAAGCTGCTCAGCGAGACCTCCTCCCGGCGTTGCAGGAGGAGGTAGACGAAGCCGTCGCCGATGACGGCGAAGCCGAGGAGGCAGGCCGCGACGACGAGGCGGCGCACGGGTGCGGACCGCAGCAGGCTCAGGGCCTCGCGGGGGGTCGCGACGGCGGCGGGGGGTCGCTCGTCGTGGCGGTCCCGGACGAAGAGCACGAGGACGAGGACGCCGAGCGCCGCGATGCAGAAGCTGGTGACCAGGACGGCGTCGAAGGCCTGACCGGCGGCCGCGAGGACGGCGAGGGCGACGAGCGGCCCGAGGAACGCGCCGAAGCCGTCCATCGCCCGGTGCACGCCGAAGGCGCGGGCCAGGGCGTGCGGCGGGGCCGACAGGGTGATCAGCGCGTCCCGGGGGGCGGTGCGGAGCCCCTTGCCGGCCCGGTCGACGGCGATGACGAGGCCGATGGCGCCGGCGGTGCGCCCGACGGCGAGCAGGCCCAGTTTGGCGAGTGCGGACAGCGCGTACCCGATGCCCGCCACGGTCTTGGGTCTGCGCGCCCGGTCCGCGACGTAGCCGCCGGCGAGCCGCAGCAGCGCGGTCGCTCCGGTGTGGAGGCCGTCGAGCGCGCCGTAGGCCAGGGGGCTCATGGACAGCCCGACGACGAGGTACACCGGGAGGATCGCGGTGACCATCTCGGCGGAGACGTCGGTGAGCAGGCTGACCGTGCCGAGCGCGAACACGTTGCCGCCGACGGCCGTGATCCCGCGGAGGCGGGAGCGGCCCGCGGTGGGTGCGGCGTCGGCCCCCGGCCTGTCGATCGAGGACAGATACATGCGGGCGGACCTTTCGGGGCGGGGGAGCGGGGTGGGGCACGCGTCGTGGAGCGGGGGGTGCCCTCCCGGGTGGGGGAGGGCACCGGTCGCTCGGGTGCCCGTCAGTGGCAGGAGTTGGTGCCGCTGTCGGTGAAGGTCTTGCCCGCCTGGGGGACGAACTGCCAGTCGTAGCTGTTGGAGTGGAGGGTCAGCTTGAGGACGCCCCACGTGTTGCCGTTGCGGATCTCGCTGTTGGGCTGGATGGTGCCGAAGCCGCCGAGGCCGGTGCCGCCCATGCCGGCGACGAACTGCCGGATGCCTCGGGTGTCGTCGAGGCCGCCGGTGGCGTTCATGGGGGCGAAGCGCTCGTAGTTGTGGTTGTGACCGGTCACGATCACCTCGGCGTTGTTGTCGTACAGCGCCTGGTACAGCGGCTGGACGGAGGTGGCGGGGCCGTGGCTGGCGCCGGAGGTGTAGCGGGGGTGGTGCCAGTACGCGACGGTGCACGGCTTGGTGCTGGCCGCGAGGTCGCCGCGCAGCCACTGCTCCTGTGCCGAGCCGGCCGCGCAGGACACGACCGAGCAGTTGGAGTTGAGCGCGACGACGTGCCAGTTGCCCAGGTCGAAGGAGTAGTAGCCCTTGTTGGGGTCACCGGCGGAGGCGCCGAAGTAGTTGAAGTAACCCGACGCGCCCGAGGTGTGGTACTCGTGGTTGCCGGTGGCCGGCTTGGTGCGGGCCTTGTGCCTGCCCCACGTCGGGTCGTAGCAGTTGGTGTAGTCGGCCGCGGTGCCGTCCGGGTAGGCGGTGTCCCCGATGGCCATGACGGTGCCGCCGATGCCGTCCAGGAGGTTGGCGGTGGCCTCGTCGCCCCCGGTGCCGCAGTCGGCGATGTCGCCGGCGCCGACGAGCACCGGGTCCCCGGTCGGTGCCGAGGTGGACGGCGTGGGGGTGGGCGTGGGGGCGGTACCGGTGGTGACCACCAGTTGCGGGGCGTCGGCGCCGGACTCGCGGGCGTCGTAGTACGCGCCGTCGGAGCTGGTGGAGCTGCCGCCGAAGCCGAAGGTGCCGTTGCCGGTCACGACGGAGGTCACGTCGATCTCGACCCACTGGTCGTTCGCCACCGCGCCGAGCGACGCGAGCGAGGCGCCGTCGATGAGCGGCTTGTTGTTCCAGGTGACCGCGGTCTCGGACCAGGTGGTGTCGCTCATCGACTTCCAGGTGCCGCCGTTGCCGCTGTTGCCGGTGCTGGTGACGCGGATGCGCAGCTTGGCGCTGGACACCGTGCCGCTGAGGCCGCTGACCGCGAACTTCAGGAACGACTGGCGCACCGGCGAGTTGTCCACGGTGAACAGCGCCGAGGTGCCGTAGTTCGTCGACGGCGTGGTGTCCTGCACGTAGGTGTCGGCCGACGGCGTGAAGGTGGTGGTGGCCGCGCTGGCCGTGGGCGCGAAGGTCAGCAGGGCCGCGACGGCGGCGGTGGTCGTGGCGACCGCTGCGGTCGCCAAGGACGCTCTTCGGATGTGGCGGGTGCCCATCACGTGAATCCCTTCCGAGGTGAGGGTGTCGCCTCGTGTACGAGGCAGTGAGGAACCTAGGGATCCGCTATGAGCCACGACTACAGCCGCCGCGTGAACCTTGGGTGCCGGGCACATGAGCGTTTTCCCGTGTGACGTGGGCGCATTGACAGTCCGTGGGCGGAGGCTCCGCCGCGGTGGTGCGTCGCCGAGAGTTCAGCGGGGCATCGCGTCCTGGACATGGACGCGTCATGCGGCCCTCTCCTCTCCCGGCTCCACTCCTCGGCGTGACGATCGCGACTCCGCCGCCGGGACATCGAGGCGCACCCTCCGCAACGACCAGCGCGTGGCTCCGCGTCGTGCTGGGTGCCGTGGTACTCGCCGGGCTCCTCCTCTCGGGGACGGCCCCGGCCGCGTCGGCGCACGTCCCGACGACGGACGGGACGTCCGTGATCCGCCAGGACGGGGCGACGGTGCGCTACACCCTGGAGCTGGACTACGACACCCTGACGAACGCCGCCGGACTCGGCGCGCTGCCGCGCGACACGAAGGACGCCGAGCACACGGCCTTCCTCGCCACCCACCGCGCGGGGCTCGCCACGTACCTCTCCGACCGCCTCACCGTCACCCTCGACGGCTCCCCGTGCCCCGCCGAGCTCGGAGACACGGGCATCACGAAGCGCCAGCGGTTCCTCTACGCGCGCCTGCTCCTCACCTACCGGTGCCCGGGCTCGGGGAGCGGCGAATTCACCGTGCGGTACGGGGTGTTCTCCGAGGCGGACGCCATCGGCGCCGAGCACACCAACATGGTCGACTACGAACTCGGCGGATCCGGCGGCAGCGACGTCTTCGACACCGGCCACCGCGAACTGCGGGCCGGCCGCACCGCCGCCGGCCGGGATGCCGCGCGCTCCGACGGCTCCGAGGCCTCCGAAGCCTCCGGCGTCTCCTGGTCGTCGACGGGCCGCTTCGTGTCCCTGGGCCTGGAACACATCCTGGGCGGCATCGACCACGTGCTCTTCCTGGTGCTCCTCCTGCTCGGCGCCGAAGGATGGCGCAGCGTCCTCCGCCTCGCCACCAGCTTCACCGCGGCCCACAGCGTGACGCTCGCCCTGGCCGTGCTCGGGTGGGTCGACGTCCCCACCGAGATCGTCGAACCCCTCATCGCCCTGTCCATCGTGTACGTCGCCGTCGAGAACATCACGCGCGGCGAATCGCGGCACCGCGTCCTCGTCGTCTTCGGATTCGGGCTGCTGCACGGCCTCGGCTTCGCCGGCGCCCTCGACTTCACGGACGACTTCAGCGGCCGGCTCCTCGTCTCGCTCCTGAGCTTCAACCTCGGCATCGAACTCGGCCAACTCGCCGTCGTGGCCGCGGCGTTCCCGCTGATCCTGCTCGCGCGCCGCCGCTCCTGGTCGACCCTCGCCCACATCGGCGCGGCCGCCGTCGTCGGCGTCGTCGGCCTCGTCTGGTTCGTCGAGCGCCTGCTGCCGCCGGGCGGCGCCGCGTAGCCGCGGGCGGGGTCCCCGTACTCCCCGGGGAGTAGTCACGGCCCCGGGACGCCCCGGGGAGTAGCCCCCGAGTCGGTCTCCAGTGCGACGAATCCCCCTCCCGGCGGCGGGAGTCTGGGACGGACACGACGAGGAACGACGGAGGGAGGCCCGTGATGGGGGGCCGTAAGAGGATCGTCGGCTGGGGGGTGCTGGCGCTGTGGGTCCTGGTGATCGCCCTGGCGGCGCCGCTCGCCGGGAAGCTCGGCGACGTACAGCGCGACCGTGCCGTGGACTACCTGCCGGCGAGCGCGGACTCGACGCAGGTGGCGAGGATCACCGAGCAGTTGCCCGGAGGGGACTCCACCGACCTCGTGCTGGTCTACCACCGGGAGGGCGGACTGACCGCCGCCGAGCGGGACACCGCCGCACGGGAGGTGGCTAAGGTCGCCGCCGGGCACCGGCTGACGTCGACGCCGAGGCCCGTGCCCTCCGAGGACGGCACCACCGTGATGTACGCCGTGTCCAGCAACGAGCCCGGCGCGGACGAGGAGGCCAGGGACGCCTTCGTGCACGACGTCCGTGAGACCGTCAGCGGCGAGGTGGGCGGCCCCGGCGCGCTCGCCACGGACGCGAGCGAGGTGTACCAGTCGCTCGACGGCCCGCTGCTCTACACGACCGTCGCGGTCGTCGCGATCCTGCTGATCGTCATCTACCGCAGTCCGTTCCTGTGGCTCGTGCCGCTGGCCGTCGCCGGAGTCGCGGACTTCCTGTCGATGGCCGTGACCTACGCCCTCCACCAGGGGTTCGACATCAGCGTCTCGGGCCAGAGCACGGGCGTCATGACGATCCTCGTGTTCGGCGCGGGCACGGACTACGCGCTGCTGCTCGTCTCGCGCTACCGGGAGGAGCTGCGCCGCGTGGCGCGCCCGTACGACGCCATGGCCGCCGCGCTGCGCGGCTGCGGGCCCGCCGTCCTCGCGTCCTCGGGAACCGTCGCGCTCGGCATGCTCTGCCTGCTCGCCGCGGACATGAACAGCAGCCGGGGCATGGGGCCGACGGCCGCGGTCGGGGTGCTGTGCGCGCTGGTCGCGATGACGACGCTGCTGCCCGCCCTGCTCGTGGTGCTCGGGCGGCGGGTGTTCTGGCCGCTGATCCCGGCGTACGGGAGCGAGCCGAAGGCCGCCCGGCGGTCGCTGTTCGCGGCGATGGGCTCCTCGGCGGGCCGACGGCCCCTCGCCGTCCTCCTCGCGGGGGCCGCCGCACTGGCCGCCCTCGGGCTCGGCGCGTTGAACCTGCCCGGCGCCCTGAAGCAGGAGGACTCCTTCAGCACCACACCGGAGGCCGTGGCCGCCATGAAGACGCTGGCCGCCGCCTATCCCGAACTGGGGACGCAGCCGATCACCGTCGTCGCCCCGACGGCGGGCGCGGCCGGTGCTCTGGAGACCGTGCGCAAGACGGGCGGCGTCGCGCAGGCCGAGCGCGGCCGGAGCGGCGACGGCTGGACGGAGATCTCCGTCATCGCCGCGCACCCGCCGCAGTCCGCCGCCGAGACCGCGACCATCGAGGAGCTGCGCTCCGCGCTGGGCGACGGCGTGTACGTCGGCGGGCCGAGTGCCGAGCAGCTGGACATGGCCGACACGAGCGCCAGGGACCGGGACATCGTCGTCCCGCTCGTCCTCGTCGTCGTGACGATCGTGCTGATCGTGCTGCTGCGCAGCCTGGTCGCACCGCTGGTGCTGGTCGCCGCGGTCGTCGCGGTCTGGGGCGCGGCCCTGGGCATCGGGGGCCTCGTCTTCGAGTCCCTCTTCGGGTTCGGGGGCACCGACCCCGGCCTGGGCCTGCTCTCGTTCGTCTTCCTCGTCGCCCTCGGCGTCGACTACGGGATCTTCCTGATGCACCGGATGCGCGAGGAGTGCCTGAAGGGGACGGAGCCGGGTGCGGCCGCCCTGACCGCGCTGCGGACGACCGGCGGGGTGATCGCCTCGGCGGGGCTCGTCCTGGCCGCCACGTTCGCGGTGCTGGTCAACATGCCGATGGTGCAGCTCGCGGAGCTCGGCTTCGTGATCGCGGTCGGCGTCCTGCTCGACACCTTCCTGGTCCGCACGTACCTCGTCACCAGTGCGAGCGTGCTGCTCGGCCGGAAGGTGTGGTGGCCGGGCCCGCTGGCCAGGAGGACCGGGGCGGACCCCGGTTCGGAGGCCGCGGCCGAGCCGACGCCCGTACGGGTCTGATCAGGGGCGGGTGGGGGCTCCCGGGGCTACCGGGGGCCCCTGCCCGCGGGGAGGATGGACGGCATGGACTACGCAGCGGCCTTGATCCGCGACCCGCAGGCGGCGCCGTACCGGACGCGGTACGACGCGGCGCTCGCCGCGGGCTTCGCGCTCGTCGCGGTCGCCCTGGCGCTGACCGTCGACGACGGCCGCCGGCCGGACGCGCTGGGGTGGGCGCTGCTGCTCGCCGCGCACGTGCCGCTGGTCTGGCGGCGCAGGGCGCCGCTGGCGGTGCTGCTGGCGGTGGTGGCCTGTGTGGCCCCCTACCACGCGCTCGACTTCATGCACCTGGCGCCGATACCGGCCTCGATGACCGCGCTGTACACGGTCGCGGTCACCGGTCGGCCGCAGCGCACGCTGATCGTGGGGCTGACGGTCACGTCCATCACGCTCACGATCCAACTCGTCGTCAACCCGCACGAGATGGTCGAGCTGCTCAGGGTCTCCGGCTGGGTGATCGCCATGCTCGTCTTCGGCGCGAGCATCCGGCTCTACCGGCAGCTGGTGGCGGGCGTGGTGGAGCGGGCGGAGCGCGAGGGGGAGCGGAAGGCCGCCGAGGAGCGGCTGCGCATCGCGAGGGACCTGCACGACCTCCTCGCGCACTCGATCACCCTCATCGGCGTGCAGGCGTCGGTCGCGGCGCACGTCCTGGTCGCCGACCCCGACCGGCTGGACCGGGAGGCGCTCGTCCGGGCGCTGGAGGGGATATCCGAGACGTGCCGGGACGCCCGTGCCGAAGTGCGCACGACCCTGGACGTCCTCCGGGCCGCCCCCGAGGGTCCGCTGCCGGACCTGGCCTCGCTGCCCGACCTCGTACGGCCTTCGGGCGCCGACCTGACGGTACGTACGGGTGGGGCGAAGGTCCCGGCGGCGGTGGGCGCGGCGGCGTACCGCATCGTGCAGGAGTCCCTGACCAACGCCGTGCGGCACGGAGGTCCGGACGCCCGCGTGCGGGTCGATGTCGGCCTGGCCGAGGAGGTGTTGACCGTACGGGTGACCAACAGCGGCGCGGGGGCCGGTGGCGGCGGCGGTGGACACGACGGGAGCACCGGCGGGGGCGGCGGAACCGCGGGGCCCGGTGCGAACGGGGGATCCGGTGTGTCCGGCGGATCCGGGGGACCCGGTGGGTCGGGGTACGGGATCGTCGGGATGCGCGAGCGGGCCAGGAGCGTGGGCGGCACACTGAGCGCGGGCCCGCGCGACGGCGGGGGTTTCGAGGTCACGGCGGCGCTGCCGCTCGCGGCGAGGGAGGTGGCGGTGTGATCCGGGTGCTGCTGGCGGACGACCAGTCGCTGGTGCGGGCGTCGTTCGCGATGCTCGTCGAGTCGGCGCCCGACATGGAGGTCGTGGGACAGGCGGCCAACGGCAAGGAGGCGGTGGAGCTGGCCCGTTCGGCACGGGCGGACGTGGTGGTCATGGACGTCAGGATGCCGGAGCTCGACGGGATCGGGGCCACCCGGCTGATCGCCGCCGACGAGGACCTGGCCGGGGTGAAGGTGCTGGTCCTGACGACGTACGACACGGACGAGCACATCGTGGAGGCGCTGCGGGCCGGCGCGTCGGGGTTCGTCGTCAAGGACATCCGGCCGGCCGAACTCCTCGGCGCGATCCGTACGGTGGCGGCGGGGGAGGCCTTGCTGTCGCCGGGGCCGACGTCCCGGCTGATCGCGCGGGCGCTGGCGCTGCCCGAACCTCCCGCGCTGGGCGGCCCGGAAGGGCTGTCGGACCGGGAGCGCCAGGTGCTCGCGCTCGTGGCGCGGGGGCTGAACAACACGGAGATCGCGGAGGCCCTGGGGCTGTCGCCGCTCACGGCGAAGACCCATGTCAGCCGGATCATGGGCAAGCTCGCGGTCCGGGACCGGGCCCAACTCGTCATCGTCGCGTACGAGTCGGGCCTGGTGGTCCCGGGCGTCGCCCCCGGCGGCCCGGGCGACTAATTGCCAAGTTTCGCAATTGACAGTTTCGCTCTAAACTCGCCGCGTGAACGAGAACCTCCCTCCCTGCCCCGAGTGCTCCGGCGCCTACACCTACGAGATGGGCGCGCTGCTCGTCTGCCCCGAATGCGGCCACGAGTGGTCCCTGTCGGCGGGGGCGGCCGACGGCGCCGGCGCCGGTGCCGGCGGCGAGAAGGTGATCAAGGACTCGGTGGGCAACGTCCTCGCGGACGGCGACACGGTGACCGTCGTCAAGACGCTCAAGGTCAAGGGCAGCCCGACCGGCATCAAGGCAGGGACCAAGGTCCGCAACATCCGGCTCGTGGACGGCGTCGACGGTCACGACATCGACTGCAAGGTCGACGGCTTCGGACCCATGCAGCTCAAGTCCAGCGTGGTCAAGAAGGCCTGAGCGGCCCCGGGGCCGGACTCGCGACGGCCGTGGCCGCCGGCGCCCTCGCGCTCGGGCGCGCCGAGCACCATGACCCCCGCGCCGGAACCGGCCAGGTCGGGAACCCGCACGTCATGAGGCCTGACCGGAGGCGCGAAGATGGTGTCCATGGTGAAGAACTCCGGATGGACGCGATGGACAGGGCGGACGCGCGGGCGGCCGTGCGGCGGGACGGCGGCCGCCTGTTCGGATCGGCGGTGGGGGCAGTGAGCACGCCGCTCTACCAACTGAAGGCGGAGTTCTTCAAGACGCTCGGACACCCGGTGCGCATCCGCGTCCTGGAGCTCCTGAGCGAGCGCGAGCACGCCGTCTCGGAGATGCTCGCCGAGGTCGGGGTCGAGCCCGCGCACCTGTCGCAGCAGCTCGCGGTGCTCCGCAGGTCGAACCTGGTCGTCGCGCGCCGCGAGGGGTCGGGTGTCTTCTACTCCCTGACCTCTCCCCAGGTGGCCGAGCTGCTCGCCGTGGCCAGGACGATCCTGTCGGGCGTACTCGCAGGCCAGGCCGAACTGCTCGCCGACCTCCGCGCCGCCACGCCGGGAGTACCACCGACCGCCTGACCGCGGCCGCACGCGGATTCGTCGCCCCCGCCGCACATGGACGGCGCTTCGCGCGGCAGGGGCGGCGGCCCTCCCCGGCCATGGCCCGGCGCCTCTACGGCGGCACGAGCGTCTCGCCCGGTGTGCGCGACCGGCAGGAAGAGGGTGCCTGAACTGCCTGGTCACGGCAGTGCGCGTCGACATCGCGATGGCGCATGATGATGCCCGGCGGGGGGCGGGCGCGCCTCCGTGCCGGAATCGGGAACGCCCACGTACCGGGGGAACGTCATGGCCAAGCCTGTGCACGCGGCGATCGGGGAGAAGCCGATCCGCTGCCAGATGTGTGAGAACGACACCTTCCGCGAGCGGGAGGTGAAGCTGAACAGCACGGGGATGGAGTTCTTCAACATGGCCTGGGCGAACGAGTCGGCGACCGGCCTGATCTGCTGGTCGTGCGGATACGTGCACCTGTTCGTCAACCGCGACATCAGGCTGTATCGGATGGCGGGATAGCCGGACGCGTGCCCCGGGGCGTGCACCGGGTGCGCCCCGGGTGCGCCCCGGGTGTGTTCGGGTGTCACCTGTTCGGGGCCTGTGCGCGGTGGTCGGGAGGTGGCTTCATGGGGCTGGCGCCCCGGCCGGGGCGTCGTTCGTGTGTTCCCGAGGCGTCGCGTGAGGTGATCTGGGATGGCGACCGACCGGTACGGCCACTTCCTGTACGAGGGTACGGAGGAGGGGGCGGCGCATCTGGACCGGGCGGTGGAGGCGCTGCTGTTCTTCAGGCCGGAGGTGGTCACGGCCGTCGGGGACCTGCTCGCGTCGGACCCGGTGTCGCCCGTGGGGCAGGCGTTCGCGGCCTATCTGGGGGTGCTGGGCACGGAGCCGGCCGACGCCGCCGTCGCGCGGGGACGGTTCGCCGCGTACGCCGCGGGCCTCGACCGCACGGCGCTGCCGCCGCGCGAGCGCCTGCACACGGCGGCCGCCGAGAGCCTCCTCGCCGGCGACCTGCGGCGGGCGAGCGGAATCCTGGAGCGCCTGGCCCTGGCGTACCCGCGCGACGCGCTCGCCCTGTTCGTCGGTCACCAGCTGGACTTCCTCACCGGTGACGCGGTGCGCCTGCGCGACCGTGTCGGCGGCGCGCTGTCCGCGTGGGACGCGGACGACCCGCACCGGGGGCCGCTGCTCGGCATGTACGCCTTCGGCCTGGAGGAGTGCGGTCACTACGACCGCGCCGAGGAGGTCGGCGCGGCCGCCGTCGCACGCCACCCCCACGACGTCTGGGCCGTCCACGCCGTCGTGCACACCCACGAGATGCGGGGCCGGTACGCCGAAGGCGCCGCCTATCTCGAAGCCCGTGCCGGGGACTGGTCGGGCGGCAACTTCCTCGCCGTGCACACCTGGTGGCACTACGCGCTGTTCGCCCTGGAGGCCGGCGACACCGACACCGCGCTGCGCGTCTACGACGCGAACCTCCACAACGAGTCGTCCGCCGGCCTCGCCATGGAACTCCTGGACGCGGCCGCCCTGTTGTGGCGGTTCCACCTGGCAGGCCTCGACCAGGCCCCGCGGTGGGAGGCGCTCGCCGACTCGTGGACCACACGGGCCGACCCGCCGTTCTACGCCTTCAACGACGTGCACGCCGTCATGTCCTACGTCGGAGCCGGCCGCCCTGCCGAGGCCGAGCGCCTCATCGCCGACCGGCAGCGGTGGCTGGAGCGGACCGGGGCGGGCGACCTGACCAACGACGTGATGACGGCGGAGATCGGCCTCCCGGTCTGCCGGGCCCTGGTCGCGCACGCGCACGGCGACCACGGGACCGCCGTGGACCTGCTCTGGCCCCTCCGGCGCCGCTTCCAAGAGTTCGGCGGCAGCCACGCCCAGCGAGATGCCGTCCAGAAGACCCTCCTCGAATCCTCCTTGCGGGCCGGCCGGCACGACCTGGCCCGCGCCCTGATCAGCGAGCGGACCGGACTGCGCCCGGACAGCCCGTACAACCGGCTGAGCCAGGCCCGCCTGGCCGCCGCGCTGGACGGCGGCGCGAAGGAGAGCGTGCGGTAGGGGCGGGGCGGGGCGGGGCGGGGCGGGGCGAGGTGAGGCGTGGTGGGGCGGGGCGCGGCGGGCTTTCTATCTCCAATCCGCGTTGTTCCTAGAATGGTCACGTGGAGGACATCGATGTGATCGCGGTGCTGCAGGATCCGGTGCGGCGCCGACTGTACGAGTACGTGGCCGCGCAGGGCCGTGAGGTCGGGCGCAACGAGGCGGCCGAGGCCGCCGGGGTGGCGCGGACGCTCGCCGCGCACCATCTGGAGAAACTGACCGAGGCCGGGCTCCTGGAGAGCGGCAGCCGCCGGCTGACGGGTCGTTCGGGGCCGGGAGCGGGGCGTCCCGCCAAGGTGTACACGCGGGCGCGGGTCGAGCGGTCGGTGTCGCTGCCCGCGCGTGACTACCGCACGGCCGCCGAGCTGCTCGCCGAGGCCGCCGAGGAGGCCGGTCTCGACGCCGGTCTCTGCGCGGCCGCGCGGCGCAGGGGCGAGGCCCTGCGGGGATCGGATCCGGTGTGCGGGGACCTGGACGAGGCCGTGGAGACGCTGGCTCGGCGGGGGTACGAGCCGCATGTCGAGGAAGGTGAAGGGGTCGGCGAAGGTGAAGGGGTCGGCCAGGTCTCCCGTGTCGTCCGGATGCGCAACTGCCCGTTCCATGCCGTCGCCGAGCGCTTCCCGCCGCTGGTCTGCGGCATGAATCTCGCGCTGCTCGAAGGGCTGATCGGCCAGGGGGGTCCGCTCCGGGCGCGGATGGACGCGCGGCCGGGGGAGTGCTGCGTGGTCGTCGAGATTTCTAAAAACAATGAAGATTGACATAGAAAAGCGGGCCGTGCTGGGATGAGGTCATGACCGCATCCCAGCACGCCTCCCACCTCGCCCAGCTCAACGTCGCCACGCTCCGGCACCCGCTCGACGACCCGCGCGTGGCGCCGTTCGTCGAGATGCTCGACCCGGTGAACGCCGCCGCCGACGGCGCGCCGGGCTTCGTGTGGCGGCTCGTGGAGGACGGGGCGGCCGACGCCACCGGGCTGCGCCCGGCGGGGGAGGACGTCATCGTCAACCTGTCGGTGTGGGAGACCCAGGAGGCGCTGTGGGACTTCGCCTACCGCAGCGGTCACCTGGAGGCGATGCGGCGGCGCAGGGAGTGGTTCGCGCGGCACGTCGAGGCGCATCTCGTGCTCTGGTGGGTGCCCGCGGGTCACCTCCCGACCGTCGGCGAGGCGCTGGAACGGCTGGCGGACCTGCGGGCGAACGGGCCCTCCCCGCGCGCGTTCACCTTCGCCTCCTCGTACGCCGCCGCCGAAGCCGCCCCGTCCCTCCAGGCCCCGCCGCCGACGGTCTGAGGCGGAGGGGCCTTCCTCGGAACCGGGTGTCGACGGTCCGGGGCAAGGGCTTCCTCCGAGCCGGGGCCGACGGTCCGGGGCGGGGGCTTCCTCCGAACCGGGTGTCGACGGTCCGGGGCGGGGGCTGGAGCTCGGCGTCGACGGGCCGGGGCCGGGGATCCTTCTCAGGACCCGATGCCGGCCGGGACGGTCAGGTCGGCGGCCGTGGCGGCCCGGACCTCGTCGAGGGTGACGCCGGGGGCGAGTTCGACGAGGACGAAGCCGTTCGCGGTGACGTCGACGACGGCGAGGTCGGTGATGACGCGGTCGACGACGGACCGGCCGGTGAGGGGCAGGTCGCAGGCGTCCACGAGCTTGGGGCTGCCGTCCTTCGCGGTGTGCTCCATGAGGACGATGACCCGCCCGGCGCCGTGGACGAGGTCCATCGCCCCGCCCATGCCCTTGACCATCCGGCCGGGGATCATCCAGTTGGCGAGGTCGCCCGAGGAGGAGACCTGCATGGCCCCGAGCACGGCGGCGTCGACGTGGCCGCCGCGGATCATGCCGAAGGACAGGGCGGAGTCGAAGAACGAGGCGCCGGGCAGGGTGGTGACGGTCTCCTTGCCGGCGTTGATCAGGTCGGCGTCCAGTTCGTCCTCGGTCGGGTACGGGCCGACGCCCAGGATGCCGTTCTCGGACTGCAGGACCACCTCGACGCCGGGCGGCAGGTGGTTCGGGATGAGCGTGGGGAGGCCGATGCCGAGGTTGACGTAGGTGCCGTCGACCAGTTCCCGGGCGGCGCGGGCCGCCATCTGCTCGCGGGTGAGCGCCATGTCAGGCACCGCCTTCCGGTCGAACGGTACGGCGCTCGATGCGCCGCTCGGCCGCGGGATCGCCGGGGGACACCCGGACCACGCGCTGGACGAAGATGCCGGGCAGATGGACCTCGTCGGGGTCGAGTTCGCCCGGTTCGACGAGGTGGTCGACTTCGGCGACGGTGATCCGGCCCGCCATGGCCGCGAGCGGGTTGAAGTTGCGTGCGGACGACCGGAAGACGAGGTTCCCGTGCCGGTCGCCGATGGTCGCGCGGACCAGGGCGAAGTCGGTGGTGATGCCGTGTTCGAGCACGTGCGGGCGGCCGCCGAAGTCGCGGGTCTCCTTGGCGGGCGAGGCGACGGCGACCGAGCCGTCGGCCGCGTAGCGCCAGGGCAGTCCGCCCTCGCCGACCTGAGTGCCGGTTCCGGCGGGGGTGTAGAAGGCGGGGATGCCGGTTCCGCCTGCCCGCAGTCGCTCCGCCAGCGTCCCCTGGGGCACGAGTTCGACCTCGAGCTCGCCGCTCAGGTACTGCCGGGCGAACTCCTTGTTCTCCCCCACGTACGAGCTCGTCATGCGCGAGATCCGGCCGGCGGCGAGCAGCAGCCCGAGGCCCCAGTCGTCGACGCCGCAGTTGTTGGAGACGATGCCGAGGTCGTTCACCTCGCGCTGCCACAGGGCGTCGATCAGCGTGCCGGGTATCCCGCACAGCCCGAAGCCTCCCACCGCGAGGGAGGAGCCGTCGGATATGTCGGCCACCGCCTCCGCCGCGCTCGCGACTGTCTTGTCCAGACCCATACGGTCCCCTTCCCTCGGGCGAGCCGGGTCGACCTCGCAGGTCAGAGCCGGTGCCGGTACTACCGAACGGCTGCGAGCCTAGGCAGGCGGCAGAAGGGCGGACCATGTCTGTCATCCACACATCAACCCCGGTGGAGGTAGCGGTGACCACCTGGGTAGGGGTCGTGTTCAGGGGCGGAACCGGTGCCGGGCGCCGGGTGTGGGGCCCGATGGCACGGCGACTTCTGGTCCCACGGGACCTATGGCGTCAGACGACACTGAAGACCACCGCTTTGTAGGGGCCACTCACATGGGACGGGATCGAGGTGCTCCCTAATGTTTCCGGCCATGACGAACACATTTCTCGCCCCGGCTCCTCTGCCGCCACCCAGCGCCGCGGTGGACCTGAGCGGGCGTACGGCTCTGGTGACCGGCGGTGGAAGCGGCATCGGCAGGGCCTGCGTGCTCGCCCTGGCACAGGCGGGGGCCGTCGTCCACGTGGTCGACCGGGACGCCGCCGCGGCCAAGGCCGTCGCGGAGATCGCCGGCGGGAAGGCGCACGTCGCCGACCTCGCGGACGCGGGATCCGTCGACCTCCTCCCGGTCGAGGTCGACATCCTCGTCAACAACGCCGGCCTCCAGCACGTGGCCCCCCTCACGGAGTTCCCCCCGGAGCGCTTCGAGCTCATCCAGAAGGTGATGGTCACCGCACCGTTCCTGCTGATGCGCCGGGTCCTCCCGCACATGTACGCCCGCGGCTGGGGCCGGATCGTCAACGTCTCCAGCGTCCACGGACTCCGGGCCAGCGCCTACAAGTCCGCCTACGTCGCCGCCAAGCACGCCCTGGAGGGGCTCAGCAAGGTCGCCGCGATCGAGGGCGCGCCCCACGGCGTGACCAGCAACTGCGTCAACCCCGGCTACGTCCGCACCCCGCTCGTCGAGGGCCAGGTCCGGGACCAGGCCGCCGCGCACGGCATCAGCGAGGGCGACGTCCTGACCGACGTCCTGCTGGCCCGCTCCCCCGTCAAGCGCCTCCTGGAGTCCGAGGAGGTGGCCGCCGCCGTCCTCTGGCTCTGCGGCCCCCACTCCGGCTACCTCACCGGCGCGTCCCTGCCCCTCGACGGCGGCTGGACCGCCGGCTGAGAAGCCCGGCCCACATGCCGGCTGAGAAGCCCGCCGACCCGTCGGCTGAGAAGCCCGGCCCATCCGCCGACTGAGAAGCCCGGCCGACCCGAGGCCCCCGCACGCGCCACCCGTACCACCCCGTCCCGTCCCCCCTTGTGAAAACCCGGTGAACCCATGTCTGACACCACCACGCCGAGAGGCGGCATCGGCCGCATCGTCGGCGCGAGCCTGATCGGCACCACCATCGAGTGGTACGACTTCTTCCTGTACGGCTCGGCCGCCGCCCTGGTGTTCAACACGCTGTTCTTCCCCACCGCAGACCCGCTGGTGGGGACGCTGATCGCGTTCATCACCTACGCGATCGGGTTCGCCGCCCGCCCGCTCGGCGGCATCGTCTTCGGCCACTTCGGAGACAAGATCGGCCGCAAGAAGCTCCTGGTGCTCAGCCTGCTCATGATGGGCGGCGCGACCTTCGCGATGGGCCTGCTGCCCACGTACGACACGATCGGCGTCTGGGCGCCGATCCTGCTGACGGTGCTGCGCCTCGTCCAGGGCTTCGCGCTGGGCGGCGAGTGGGGAGGGGCCGTCCTGATCGTCTCCGAGCACGGCGGCGACAAGAACCGCGGCTTCTGGGCCTCGTGGCCGCAGGCCGGCGCCCCCGGCGGCAACCTGCTCGCCACCGGCGTCCTCTCGCTGCTCGCCGCCGTGCAGTCGGACGCCGCCTTCCAGTCCTGGGGCTGGCGCATCCCGTTCCTGCTCTCCGGCCTGCTCGTCATGATCGGCCTGTGGATCCGCGTCTCGGTCTCCGAGTCCCCGGTCTTCCTGGAAGCCCAGGCCAAGGCCGAGGCCGCAGCCGCGGCGGGCGTCAAGGAGGAGGCCCCGGTCGTCGAGGTGTTCCGGCGCAGCTGGCGCGAGGTCCTCTCCGCGATCGGCACCCGGTTCGGCGAGAACATCTCGTACTACATCCTGACCTCGTTCCTCCTGGTGTACGTCACCACCCACCTGGGCCTGCCCAAGAGCACCGCCCTGAACGCCGTCCTGATCGGCTCGGCCGTCCACTTCGTCACCATCCCCCTGTGGGGCGCGCTGTCCGACCGCATCGGCCGCCGCCCGGTCACCCTCATCGGTTCCGCGGGCATGGCGATCTGGGCGTTCGTCTTCTTCGGCCTCGTCGACTCCAAGTCGTTCGCGGTGATCGCCCTGGCCGTCACCGCCGGTCTGCTCCTGCACGGCGCGATGTACGGACCGCAGGCCGCGTTCATCTCCGAGATGTTCGACACCAAGGTCCGCTACTCCGGCGCCTCCATGGGCTCCCAGCTCGCCTCGATCCTCGCCGGTGCCCTCGCCCCGATCATCGCCGTCGAGCTCCTCAAGGACTACGGCAGCTCCACGCCCATCAGCGTCTACCTCTGCGCCGCCGCCGTGATCACCACCATCACCGTGGCCGTCACCAGGGAGACCCTCGGCCGCGACCTCAGCCGCACCCGGGACGACCAGACGGCCCAGGCGCCTTCCGCCCCCGTCCCCGCGAGCGACCGGGCCTAGGTCCTGTCAGGAAAGTCCTGCCTGGCTCTACTTTCCGGACAGGCCCTAGGCCTGCCGGGGCGGGTCCCCTCCGGGCCCGCCCCGGCACCGTCCCGCCGGCGAGCCGCCCTCTCCGGCGCTGTCCTGGTGGTGGACGCGGCGGGCCGGATAGACACCCGGGACCGGACACGTGCCCCGGACACGGCACGCGTCCGCGCCCCTGACACGTCACGCGCCGCACCCCCACCCCGCACACGGCCCGCGAGGAGGCCTCATGACCGCCGACCGTCGAGGCGACGCCGGGACGCCGATGCCCGGCGAGGGCCGCGTGCCGGTGCGTGGCGGGGCCGGGGCGGCGGCGCACGGCGGGGCCCGGGTGGCGGTGCGCGGTGAGGCCGGGGCGCCGCCGGAGCATGACGCGCTCGGAGCGGCGGGGCAGGGTGGGGTCGAGGTGGCGGCGCCCGCGGCCGCCGCGCGAAGCCTGCTGGACCTGCTCGCCGCGGGCGCCCCCGCCGAGCAGCTCGCCGCCCAGCCGGCCCGGTCGCGGGCGGGCGGGGCCGGTACGGCGGAGGCCGCCTGGATCGAGGAGACCACCGAGGCCGCCCTGGCCGTGCGGCGCGTTCTCGACCAGTACCGCCGCAGGGAGGCGGAGCTGGTGGCGCTCTTCGACACGGCGGGCGACCTGGCGGGGCTGCGGGACCTCGACGCCGTGCTCCGCGCCATCGTCCGGCGGGCGAGGACGCTGCTCGGCACCGACATCGCCTACCTGACGCTCAACGACCCGGTCGCGCAGGACACGTTCATGAGGGTCACCGACGGGTCGGTCTCCGCGGCCTTCCAGCAGCTCAGACTGGGTATGGGGGAGGGCCTGGGCGGGCTCGTCGCGCAGACCGCCCGCCCCTACGCCAGTACGGACTACCGCACCGACCGGCGCTTCCGGCACACCGGCGCGATCGACGACGGGGTGGCCGAGGAAGGACTGGGCGGGATCCTCGGCGTACCGCTGCGCGTGGGCCAGGAGATCATCGGGGTGCTGTTCGCGGCGGACCGGGCGCCCCGCGCGTTCACCCCCGACGCCATCGCGCTCCTCGGCTCGCTCGCCGACCACGCGGCCGTCGCCATCGACAGCGCCCGACTCCTGGACGAGACCCGCTCCACCCTCACCCGGCTCGAAGCCGCGAACGCCACCGCCCACGCGCACAGCGAGGCGCTGCACCGGGCCTCCGACGCCCACGACCGCCTCACCAAGCTGGTCCTGAGGGGCGCGGGCATCGACGACGTGGCAGCCGAGATCGGGGCGCTGCTCGGCGGCGGGGTGGCCGTCCACGACACCGACGGCAGCGAACTGGCCCGGTCCGGCACCGGACCCGTCACCCCCTCCGCCGAAAGCCTGGCCGCCTCGCACACCGACGGCCGGGCCGTCCACGCCGACTCCGTGTGGACCTGCGCCGTCCTGGCCGGAACCGAGGCCCTCGGCAGCATCGTGCTCACCGGACGGGCCGACCTCTCCGAGGCCGACCGACGCCTCTTCGAACGCGCCGCGCTGGTCACCGCGCTGCTGCTCCTGATGCGCCGGTCCGTCGCCGAGACCGAGGACCGGGTGCGCGGCGAACTCCTCGACGACCTCCTCGTCGACCCCGCCGCGTCGCCGCGCTGGGACGGCGGAAGCCTCACCCTGCGCGCCCGGCGCCTCGGCGTCGACCTCGCCCGGCCCCACTCCGTCGCCGCCCTCGACTGCGAGCCCGCCCTGCGCGCCCGGCTCTCCGACGAGACCGCCCGCAAGGCCCGCGGCCTCGGCGGCCTCGCGGGCACCCGGCACGGCCACGTCGTCCTCCTCGTCCCCGGAGACCGCCCCGGGCCCCTCGCCCGCACCCTCGCGGACGACCTCGCCCGTACCCTCGGCACACCCGTCACCGTCGGCGCCGCCGGCCCCGGACACGGACCGGAGCACCTCGCCGCCCTCCACGCCGAGGCCCTGCGCTGCCTGACCGCCCTCCACGCCCTCGACCGCACCGGAGAGGGCGCCGACATCGCCGACCTGGGCTTCATCGGCGTCCTCCTCGGCGACCGGTCCGACGTCGGCTCGTACGTCGAGCGCGTCCTCGGCCCCGTCCTCGCCTACGACGCCGAGCGCGGCACCGAACTGGTCCGGACCCTCCGCGCCTACTACGACCAGGGCGGCAGCCTCTCCCGCGCCAAGGACTCCCTTCACGTCCACGTCAACACCGTCGTCCAACGCCTCGACCGCGTCGCCCAACTCCTCGGCCCCGACTGGAACACCCCCGCCCGCGCCCTGGAGACCCACCTCGCCCTCCGCCTCCACCAGCTCGCCAGGGGCGCCACCGGCGGCTGATCCCGTACGGCTCCGCTCCCGCACGGCGGCCGGGCAGGAGGGGACCGCCACCGCCCCGGGCGCCGCCACCGGCAGCCACCGAACGGTGGCCGGCGGCAGGGGACCGGTGACCCCCGCACGGTCATTTCCCGGGCGGTTTCCGGTCGGTTCCCCCTCGGCCGGTGGGCTACGCTGCGCCCGCGAAACCCGACCGGAGCGAGGGGCGGCACCGATGCGAGAGAGCGTGGAGCAGCGGCACCGCCGGATCCTGCGGGTGGTGCGCGAACGCGAGAGCGTGCGGGTCAGCGAACTCGCCGCGACTCTGGGGGTGTCCGTGGAGACCGCCCGGCGGGACGTGGCCGCCCTGGCCGACGTCGGACGGGTGCGGCGCCTGCACGGCACCGTCACGTGGCCGACCGCCCCGCTCAACGCCCGCGACGCGCGCGTCGCGCGCCGGAGCTCGCCGCCGACGCCGAGCGGACTGGTGCTCGGCATGGTCGTGCCCGTGTCCGACTACTACTTCCGCGCGGTCGTCCAGGGCGCCCGCCAGGCCGCGGCCGACGTCGGGGCACGGCTGCTGGTCGGCATCACCGACTACGCGGCCGACCGCGACCTCCAGCACGTCGCCACCCTGCTCGACGCCGGCGTCGACGGCCTCCTCCTCGCGCCCAGCTGGTCCGTCGGCGGCCCCACCGCCGAGGAGGCCGAACGCTTCGCGGAGCCCGCCGTGCCCGCCGTGCTCGTCGAGCGCCGCATCCCCCTCGGCGTGCCCGGCTCCCACCTCGACCGCGTGGTGTCGGACCACGCCGGCGGGGCGGCCCTGGCCGTCCGGCACCTGGCGCGGCTGGGCCACCGCCGGGTCGCCCTGCTGGCCCGGCACACCCACACCCGCCCCGCGGTGCGCACCGGCTACCTCTCCGCGGTCCGGGCCCTCGGACTGCCCGACGACGACCTCTCCCCGGCCCCGACCGTGCCCTGGGGGCACCCCGACGACATCGTCGCCAGGGAGCACCTCCTCCGGCTCATCACCTCGGGCGAGGTCCGCGCCGGGCTCGTCCACACGGACATCGACGCCCTCAACCTCCTCCAGTGGCTCACGGCCCACGGGGTCCGCGTCCCGCGGGACTTCGCCCTCGTCTGCCACAACGACGAGGTCGCCGCCCTCGCCGACATCCCCCTGACCTCCGTCAGCCCCGCCACCTTCGCGGTCGGCGAGGCGGCCGTCCGCCTCCTCGTCCGCCGCCTCGAAGACCCCGACGCGGCCCACTCCGCCATCGAGTGGCTGCCGCGGCTGGTGGTCCGCGACTCCTGCGGCGCCGCACCCACGCCACACGATCCGGAGACGCGCTAGGCGTTGCCCGTCGCTGTCGCTGTCGGGCGGTTCGTCGGGCCGAGGAGGGCGCGCGGAAAACCCTTTGGCCGGCCGGTGACACCGCTGCTACGTTGCCGGAGGCCGTGCGAGAGAACGAGGAGGTGGTACCCGTGAACGCAGAATCGACATGGGTGCTCTCCTCCGGGGTCACGGTCGGGCGATAGGTCGTCCGGGAGCGCCGTACCGCAGCACTCCCGAAAGGCACGACCATGGCCCTTCACTTCACGTCCGAACAGCGCCTCGACGACGGCGTCCTCGAACGCGCATTCACGCTCGGCGAGATTCCCGGCACCCTGTGGACGCCGGCATCCGCCGCACCCGTCCCCTTGGTCCTCATGGCCCACAACAACGGCCTGCCCAAGAGCGACCCCCGGCTGATCGCCCGCGCCCGGCACACCGCGGCGGCCGGCTACGCGGTGGCGACGATCGACGCCGCCGGGTGCGGCGACCGGCCGCGCTCCGCGGCCGACGAGCAGGTCCGCGCCGACCTCCGGCGGGCGATGCGGGCCGGCGAGCCGGTCGACGAGATCTTCGAGTCCCTGGTCGGCCCGCTCGTCGAGCACGCGGCACCGGAATGGCGGACCACCTTGGACGCCCTCCTGGCACTGCCCGAGGTCGGCTCCGTCTCGGTCGGGTACTCGGGGTGGACCGCCCTCGGCATCCGTCTCGCGGTGCTCGAACCGCGCATCGCGGCCGTCGGCTTCTTCGCCGGGGGGTTCGTTCCCCGCGCCCAGCGCGATGAGGCCCGACAGCTCACCGTCCCGCTGCTGTTCCTGCTCCAGTGGGACGACGAGGGGAACCCGCGGCAGCGCGCGTTGGACCTGTTCGACGCCTTCGCGACCGAGGAGAAGACGCTCCACGCCAACCTGGGCGGACACGTCGGCACCCCGTGGTTCGAGGTGGAGGACGGGGCCCGGTTCTTCGATCGGCACCTGAAGTAGGGCCGCGCCGGCCCCCGCCCCCTGCCGACTCGGCACGGGGC